>CATMVR010000046.1 GCA_950075905.1 uncultured Persicitalea sp.
CCCCCACCCGCCACACTTCCTCAAAGGTATTGTACAGCGGCGTGGGGGCCAGGCGGATGCAGTTGGGCTCGCGCCAGTCGCCGATGATGCCGTGCTCGACCAGGGTATCAAACAGCTTTTTGCCGTCTTTTTCTACCAGCAGCGAGAGCTGACAGCCCCGTGCGGCCAAGTCGCTGGGGGTCATGATGATAATGGGATTGTCGTGCTTCTTGTTTATTTCCTGCAAAATAAATTCCAGGTAGCCCGTCAGCCGCTCGCTTTTGGCCCGCAGATTTTCGATCCCCGCCTCCTCAAAAATAGCCAGCGAAGCCCGGTGTACCGCCAAAGCCAGAATAGTAGGCGTGCTAAGCTGCCAGCCATCCGCACCAGGCATGGGCACAAAGCCTTTGGTCATTTCAAACCGCCGGGCTTCGTCGTAGCCCCACCAGCCCGCCAGCCGCGGAAGATTTTCATTATGGTGCTTCTCGTGCACAAAAATGCCCGATACCCCACCGGGACCGGAGTTAAGGTACTTGTAGGAGCACCAGATGGCGAAGTCCACGCCCCAGTCGTGCAGTTGCAGGGGGACGTTGCCTACCGCGTGGGCCAGGTCAAACCCTACCGAAATGCCGTGCGCATGGGCCTCGGCCGCAATCTTTTCCATTTCAAACACCTGCCCGGTATAGTAGTGCAGGCCACTCATCATCACCAACGCCAGGGTACCTTTGTTTTCACGAATAGCTTCCAGAATAGCTTCGGTTTTCAGCGTATATGCTCCCGATTCTGGTCTTACTTCGATGATTACCTCCGCCGGATCAAGCCCCCGGCTGCGTACATGGGTTTCGAGCGCGTACTGGTCGGAGGGGAAGTCGCCGGCTACGGTTAGGATTTTAGTTTTCTTGCCTTCGGGACGGTAAAAACTCGTCAGCATCAGGTGCAGGTTGACCGTCAGGTTGTTCATGGGGCACACCTCGGAGGGCAGGGCAACTACTACCCGTGCCAGTGGTTCCTTGCAGTATTTGTGGTAATAGAGCCACGGCTCCTCGCCTTCAAACCAGCCCTCTACGCCATGCTGCTGCCAAACGTCTAACTCCCGGTCCAGCGCCTGCCGGGCCGAAGCGGGCTGCAAGCCCAGCGAGTTTCCGCAGAGGTAGGTCAGGGGCTGTCCTTCTTTGTGAGGAATCAGGAATTTATGGCGAAAGGAACGGAGAGAATCGTTTTGATCCTGCTGCTGCGCGTACGTGAGGGTGTTCTGGTAATCGGGCATAAAGAATATACGAATAGGCTGAACGCAAATGTACTAATAAGCAAGGAGCTCCCCGGATTGTTTTGGGGTAGCTCCTTGCTTATTGGTACTCGAAGAAAATCACATACTCATCCGCATCAAATCGGGGGTTAGCCGGAGATACACCTGCCCCGAAACGGGATTTTTTCCATAAAAAGGTTCCAGGGCACTGTCCTGCGTATACACTGTAATTTGCCCACCCGCCTGCAATAATGTGTTGGCAAAAAAACCAATCTGCCGGTTTACACCAAGGGTCAGGCTTGATACGGGAAAAACAGCATCGTGGTCGAAGCCATCGGGCTCATCCACAAAAAGCTCTTTGGTTGTTTTCTGCACCCACTCGTAGCGCCCGTAAATTCCCCAGCGGTTCAGTTGCAGATTTGATTCCAGGAGCGCCGAATGCTCGCGGTGCCCGTGCCCCTTATCGTTGAGCCCCCATACCAGGCTGGTGGATATCCAGCGGGTGGGGCCAGTGAGCCGGTACGAATGCTGCACCGAGGCCGTAGTGCGCTCTACGTCTTCGTCGGGATGGGTGGTCTCGGGACTCGTAATGAAGCCTTTGGATACTTGCAAGGCCCAGTTGGCCGACGGATTGAACAGCAGCCGGTAGCTGTGGGAATCGAACCGGGGCCGATCAAAATCGAAGCGGTTTTCGTCGGGCTCACGGCCCGTAAAACTTGACGCTTCCACTTTGAACTTCCCATAGCGGATACCCGCCGTTACTACCCCAAAGGTAATGTGGGTAGCATCCTGCCAGTGGTGGCCCAGGGTAGCGTTGGGGTTGTTAAAAGCCGACATGCGGTGCATGAATGCCACCGGCCCCAGGGCCGGCTCGCCGGGGTATCCCACGTAGATCGTGGCATCGAGTTTGCTGCTGAACCGTTGGGTATAGCCAACGGATAGCTCCGAAATTAAATCGTGCGGGTGCTGCCGGTCGATCAGGGGGTCTCCCTGCCAGGTTTCGCCCGACTGGTACAGAAGTGGGTAGCCAGCGCCACCATCAAAGATCCGGTCGAGCGACACCATGCTCCGGATCGTAAACAAGCCATTTCGGCCTACCTGCCGTTGGGCCATACCCATCACCCAGTTGGGTATACTGATCTTATTGTCAGCCCCCTTTTTGCCCAAATTATTAAAGTTCTGAGCCGTGTAGCGCAGAAACACGCTGCCGTGCAACATGTAGTTCCAGCGCCGGCCGTGGGCCATGTAAGCGTACATGGGGGTAGCATCTGGCTGCCAGCCGGTACCCGAGCCGTTACGGTTCATAGGCAGGCTCAGAGAGTACGAATGTGTCATGGGCATCATCGCGCCCATCGGCATACCGGCCGATCCGTGCATGGAGTGGTCCATGGCCGTAGTATCTTTATTCATGGAACGCTTGCTGTGGTCATGCTGCGCCAGGGCGGAGAATGAAGCCAGAAAGGCCAGCGTCAGTATTGTAAAGCAGATCTTTTTCATCGGTTTATTGTGAAGTAGTGATCATCCCGGCGGGATATTGATTGCTTCACAAATAATCATTCCACGGGCAGCTTACGGGTAGAATGAAAAGACCACTAGGACAGTTTAGGACACAGCCCTTATTCGTTTCGGGTGTTTGCGGAGAGACTGGCGCTTTACCCGGCTGCTGACCACATAGAGCGTAAACCCTGAAAGCACGGCCAGCAGCCCAAAAAGAGAGAAGATTCGTAACAACCAGTTGTTAAAATTGTCGCGTCCCTGGTAGTCCATCGTATGGCCCATCCAAAGAAAATCAAAAATGCGCCATGGGCGGTTGCGGAATTTTTGCACCGTGCCCAGTTCAGTGGCTACATAGACGGTAGTCCGGCTGGGATGGTCAAACGTGATAGCATAGGCAGGCAGGGGTTGCTCGCGGTACTCGTGGTGGGCGTTGGTTTCGGTCACGTACTCCACCGAGGCTACGGAAGCTTCTCCCGTAAAGCGACTCTGCGCCAGCGTCACGGCCTCTGCCTGGCTAAGGGGTTTTCGAAGTTGCCCCGTGCGGGCGTCGGCCAGTTGCACGTGTTTCATGGCGTGGCCCTGGCTTTGGTGCAGGTAGACAACCTGATACACCGGACGCCCGAAAAGCTCAATCAGCTGAATTCCCACCAGCGAATCACCCTTTACCTGTCGCCACACCGAATCAGGCGAAACCAGTCGCTCATTTAACGAAAGTAGCGGGGTGGGCTTTCGATGAAAATCACCATGTACCTCATCCAGATCGGACCAGCTGAAATACAGGCCGCTGACCGTCCAGGCCAGGAATTGGATCCCGATAATCAGCCCGAGGTAACGGTGCGATTTTCGGATATAGAAATGTGCGCTTTTCTTCATCAAAAGGACGGTTCAGAAATTGACTGGAACAAGCTACAAATAAAAAGCAAAAACCGGGCAAGGCAAAAGCCCTACCCGGTTCATATTTCCTTTTAGATTGCTCCGTTAAATCAGTGCTTCATATCTGAATGAGGTTTTGCGCTTTTCTGGCAACACTTGGGCAACTTGTCGTGGGCCTTCTGGTCAGCTACCACACCGTCGGCGTCATAGCCAGTCTTCACGATCATTTCTTTGATGGAAGCCACGTCCGTTTTCTTCGGATTGTATTTCACCGTCATCACCTTATTGTCCAGGTTCAGCTCGGCTTCCTTTACTCCCTTCGAAAGGCCCAAATTGCGTTCCAGCCGCTCCTTGCACATTTCGCAGATGGCGGAGGTTTTGATTTTTACTTCTTTGTCCTGGGCCTGGGCGGCTCCCATCGTGAGGGCAAATGCAAACAGAATTGAAAAAATTGTTGCTTTCATGCGAATTATAAGTTTGAAATGTAGATTGAATCACTTGTGGTAGTAGCCTTTGGACCTTCCAAAGGCGAAAAGGTTTAAATCAATGATTGTGCCCTTCGTGACCGGTAGAGTCTGTTTCGGCCATAGCCACTTCTTTCAGGTCCATTTTACAGACCGGACAGGTACCCGCTTCGGCGTAGGTTTTCTCCCCTTCGCACTTCATGGGACAGGCGTATTGCTTTGCGTCAGCTACCTGCTCCACGGCAGGAGTACTTTCGGGAGCGTCGGTAGTAGTTTCTTTGTTTCCGGAACAGGCCATCATAGAGCCGAAGGCAAGCACAAAAAAGAGTTTTTTCATTGGTAGGTTGTTAGTTATTAGGCTATTAGCTTTCTGTTTTGTGTACGATTTAATTGTATTAGAGTTTCTTCTATTTTAATGTATCGAATCGAAGTAATCAGGTTTTGTATTAAAATGAATGAGCTAAATGCTAACGGCTAACCAGCTAACAACGCCACGGGGCGCCCCGCTAACAGCTAATAACCTAACTACCTACCCGATCCAGTGTCTTCCGCCCCGACCCGGCTTCTTTTTTGTACTGCCCTGGCGTCTGTCCGGTCACTTTCTTAAACTGATTGCTCAGGTGCGCGGCGCTGCTGTACCCCAGCCGCCAGGCTATCTCGCTTTGGCTGAGTTCCCCGTACGACAACCACTCTTTCACCTTCTCCACCTTCTGCGCAATGATGTACTGCTCAATGGTACTCCCCGTTTCCGACGAAAACAGGTGGCTCAGGTACGAGTACTCGTAGCCGCACTTTTCGGCCAGGTAGTCCGAAAAGTTCTGATGCTCCGGCTTGTGGCCTTTCAGATACTGAATCTCGTCGATGATCAGTGTCTTCATGTATTCCACCAGCCGGAGGCGCGGATCGTCCAACAGTTCAAAACCACTGGCTTCCAGGCGCTGCTTCACTGCACTCAACTGCTCTCCCGTAAGCTCACCTTCCACCGTAGCGGTTCCCAGCTGCACCGGCCCTACGGTCAGGCCCAGGGTTTCCAGGTCTTCGCGCACCACCCGGATGCAGCGGTCACACACCATATTTTTTATTGCCAGTTGCATAAGCGCTTAACGTATAATCTTGTAACGAAGTCCGGCATAAATCATCCTACCTACCACGGGTGCCCACACGATGCCCGCATCAAACCGCTGACCAAAGGGATCGTTGGCCCCGATGATCGGGTTGCTTTGCCGGTAGTTGCCCAGGTTTTCTCCCCCCAGGTACACATCCCACTTAGGGAATGTACGCGTAATCTGAGCATTCAGGTTGAAAAACGCCGGCGCAATATCCGTTGGCATGTTCATATAGCTGGTATGGTCGTAGCCGGGGTCCAGGTTTGGGATGCGCCGCTTGCCATTCCACTGCACCGTAAAGTCAAACTTCCACTTGTCGTAGGGCAAAGCATAGCCTGCGTTGAACAGTACCCGGTCGCGGTTTACCATCATGCGCGGCAGCAGTACGCTTTCGCCGTAGGGCTCGCCCATGGTCTGCTTTACATCAAACAACCGGTAGGCCAGTTTAAATTCCAGCCGCTCAACGGGCACCAGATTTACCTCAGCCTGAAAACTATTGGCAAAGGCTTTATCCTGCAAATTGTAGAAATACAAAAAGCCCGGATGCTCCGCGTCGGCGATGAGCTGGTTTTGGAAATTGGTGCGGTAGTAATCCAGAATCCACGTACCCGACATATCCCCAATGTTGAACTCCCGCGTCAGGCTGGCGCCGTAGTTCCAGGATACCTCCGGCCGGATCTGCTCCCGGAACACCACCGTGCGTGAGCTCACCAGATTACCAAAGTACTCGGCCAGCGGATTGCTCACCCGGAAACCCCGACCGGCCGACAACCGCAGGGCCGTGTTCCGGTCCAGCTGGTATTTCATGTGGAGACGGGGCGTAAACTGCGTGCCGTACAGGTTGTGAAAATCTACACGATTACCCGCCACCAGCGTAAACTTATCGAGGTTGTTGTAGGTATACTCAAAAAACGCCCCCGGCACCGACTCGGTTCTGAGCAGCGTGGTGTCTTTGTAGCGCTCGTTGTAGTCATCGAGCAGGTAACTTAGGCCCGTTTTGAACGCATGGTTTGTATTGCCGATGATGGATTGGTAAATCAGGTTTCCGTATAGCGTTTTCTGCTTTCCGTTGTAAGGCGTGTAGCCAAAGTACGACTGCTGATCGTGCAGCGAAGCATTCAGGATCAGGCCCAGGCCTTTGTAAGGCTGATTGGGAAATAGCTTGGCGGTTTTGGAAAATACCTCTACGCGATTGATTTTGGCCCCAAAGCCGTACACAGGGGTACCGTTGTTGCGCACTTCGGGCCGAAAGTTGGTTTGTCCGCCCGTGCGGTCTTCGTGCAGGACTTTCACCCCAAACTGCGCCATCATGCCTTCGCCCTGGTACTTCCAGCGCTGTACGCCATTGAACTGCGTGTACAGCGGCAGATCCAGAAAACCGTCGCCGTTATTGTCCACGCGGTTGCGGAGGGTACTTGCGTGGGTCAGCAGGCCGGCGCTCCACTTGTCGTTGAGCTGGTGCGCCAGATTGAGGTTAAATTCTGCCCGACCAAAGTTATTGACGTAGGTATTAAAATACAGCTTTTCGCGGCTGTCGGGCTTTTGCAGCTCTACGTTGATTTGTCCCGTCATGGACTCGTAGCCATTCACTACCGAACCAGCCCCCTTGCCCACATCAATGGACTGAATCCAGGTACCGGGCACGAAGTTGAGACCGAAGGTGGTACCCAGCCCCCGGATGGTGGGGATATTCTCGACATTCGTCTGAATGTAGGTACCATTCAGACCCAGCATCTGAATTTGCTTGGAACCTGTGACGGCATCGGCATAGGAAACCGACACAGAAGCATTGGTTTCAAAGCTTTCGGAAAGATTGCAGCAGGCCGCCTTGGCCAGCGCGCGGGTAGTGATGATTTCCGTTTGAATGGGCGACATGCGGTCCAGCGTCGTGGAATTCCCACGAATAACTACTTCGTTGAGCGACTGCTCCGTGCGCAGCACAAACTCCACTTCGCTCTCGGCCCCAATTGCCAGGGTATCGTTGAGGTAACCCACAAAACTCGCCACCAGCTTGTTGGACTGGGTACTGCGGGGAATGGAGAAACTACCGCTGGTATCGGCGCTCACGCCCAGCGTAGTACCGGCCCAGTACAGGTTGGCACCCGTCAGGGGTACTTTTTTTCCATCGGAGATTTCGTAAACGACGCCACTGACGCGCTGGGCAATTACCGAACTACCCGTCAGGACAAAGAATGTCAGGAACAAAAGCCATATAGGCTGCACTGGCAACGGCCCGCGAAAAGGGGCATTTTTATAAAGGATTTTCATGGATAAGATCAACTGAATGAATGATAGAAAACTAGCCAGCTAGCCCGCAACTAGCTGTACATCAATCAAATCAGCGACCTAAATCAGGAAAGACTGGACGAACGAAAGCATACTTCGCCCATAGAATCGGGAAGAAAAGGAAAGTAAATCAGATGAGGCAGTCGTTGTAGCTTCGGGTTCCAGTTGGGCTAGCAGGAAAGAAAGCTGTACCGCTACATCGGCCGGAATATCTTTGACTTTGAAAACCTTAGCGGAGGCTTGCGAAACAGAAGAAACCACTTCCACTTTATGGTGCTTCTGGTCTTCTTCGCAACAAGCTTTCTTCTTAAAAACCGGCGTGGTCAGCTTTTGAGGGGCAACGGCTGTCTTCTTAGTGCACATCTGACATCCCTGCGCTTCGCCCAGCGAAATCAGCTGTACCGTTTTCCCGCGCATCATACATTCATGCTCCACCAGGCCAAAGCCCGTACTGCTCAGCAGCACGACCAGGGCCATTACGACGGCGAACATTCTGTATAGTTTGTTTTTGATCATTGCTCGGGATAATCCGTTTCGGTTGTCAACCTACGGATTGGAAACGATTTATTGACGGCAAAGGTACATGGTTTCTGTAATACTTCAACCAACCCCGGGCGGGGTTGGTTCAGTTTTTCAGGCAATGGGCATGGCTTCGTAACCCGCCTCTTTCACAATAGCTTCCACTTCCTTAGGTGACTTATCCGTCTTCACAGTCAGGATGCGGTCGGGGCTTTGCAGGTCCACCTCCCAGTTTTCAATCCCTTCGGCTTTGTCCAGATGTGGTTTTACCGCGGCGATGCAGCCGCCGCATTTTATGTTGGTTTTGAATTGTTGCGTTGTCATAGGTACTGTTGTTTTTTTACACTACAAAGATCGTACACCAAAGGCGTACCAGTATTACACAATTTTGGGGGAGGATTGCATGATTTTTGGGCTTCTACCCGCCCGGCTTAAAAGCCAGGCCTACCAAATCGGTCATGCCTACGGCATTACTGGCAATCAAAATCTGAACCCGAGCCTCTCTTATGGCAGTGAGCAAGTGCCAGCGGCACGACCGATCTGGTAGCGCCGGGATTTATCCCGGTGATGAAGTTTAAAAGGCCAGGACAAGCGTTAGACATTTTCAAAATCAGTTGATTATTTAAACACCCATTAAACCCCGCCCCCACCTGTGGAGTCAAACTGCCATTGAAAAAACGCAGGACAGACTACTATGAAAGAACCCTTTTTCCTGAGCCAGCGGCTGGGCTTTACCAATGCGCAGGCGGCTACTATCGAGCGGTTGGGAGTCAGAAAATTTCTGGACCAGAGCCTGGCCTCTCCCCCAGCATTCCCGGAACCGGCTTTGCTGGCGGGCTCGCCCCGCACCCGCGACGAACTGCGCGCTGTGCGGCAAATGAGCCAGGATGAGAAGGTAAAATATGCGGTGAAGGAGCGGGTTCGTGCGGTGGGCCTGGCCCATCAATGGCTCGAAAAAATGCATACGGATGCGTACCCGCTGCGCGAAAAGATGGTACTGTTCTGGCATAATCACTTCGTGTCGGACGTGCAGAAAGTAAAGGTGAGCTACGCCATGTGGCGACAGAATGCGCTGTTTCGCGAAATGGCTTTCGGGAACTACCGCGAGCTGACGAGAAAGATTCTGTATGACAACGCCATGCTCTCCTACCTGGACAATACGCAGAACAAGGCCAACAAACTGAACGAAAATCTCAGCCGGGAATTGCTGGAACTCTTTACGCTGGGCGTGGGCCACTACACCGAAACTGACATCAAAGAAGGCGCCCGGGCGCTGGCGGGCCTCAGCCTCGGCGATCAGGGTGGGCAGTACTACCGCTTCTGGGAAGACAACACCCCCAAGACCTACCTCGGCAAAACCGGCAACTGGAAGGCTGACGATCTCGTAGATGCCATCTTTGAGCACCCGCAGGCCGGAGAACTGCTGATGACGAAATTCCTGAAATATTTTGTAACAGATACTCCCACCGACTCCCTCGTGAAGGACTATACTCTGGCTTTCCGTAAGGCTGATTTTGAAATAAAACCGATGCTGGAAAAGCTGGTGCAGGATGAGCGCTTTCTCCAAAGTCAGGGACAGAAGATCAAAGATCCGGTATCGTACCTCTTGCAGTTGTTGTACGAATTTCAACAGGCAGTGCCGCCGCTGCCATACACCCAGGCCTACTGCAACGAACAGGGTATGAAGCTGTTGAATCCGCCCAATGTAAAAGGCTGGGACGGAGGGAAATCCTGGCTCAGTTCTCAAAAACTGCTGCAACGCCTCAACGTGGTGACGCTGCTGGCTAGTGGCAAAAGCTTTGGCACACTGAAAGCCGGTCGCCGGATGGAGCAACTGCCCGAAGAAATGAAAGCACAGTTGAGTCAGGAAGTAAAGGAAGGTACCAAACCCGACCTGCGCTGGAATCGGTCGCTGACGAAGAACAAGGCGATCATCAAGGACTTGACCGACCGGCACATTTTTGCGGTAAGCCCCGACCTGCAACGTGACTGCGAGCAGCTGCTGAAATACGATTTCGACGCCAGCTCCGCTACCGCCCACCAGTCGGTAACGCGCCTGGCGGAGCATATTTTCAAATCCCCTGAGTTTCAGATTTACTAAGCCTTTCTGACTGGTGAAGGCCAGCCGTAAAACCATTATGACTATGACTACTACCCGAAGAAATTTTCTCAAACTGGTAGGCTCCACTACCGGGGGACTGCTGATGGTACCGAAGTTCCTGCCAGCCATGCCTACCCCCGGCCTCTACCGTGGTTTCGCGACGGACCGGAATGTACTAGTGGTGATTCAGCTCAACGGCGGCAACGATGGTTTGAATACCTTCATTCCCTACGAGTCGCCGCAGTATTATGATTTTCGCAAAGCTATCGCCATTCCAAAAGAGCAGGTCCTGAAAACCGCGGCGGACGGTATGGGCTGGCATCCGGCCCTGTCGGGCTTTGCGGATATGCAGCAGGCGGGGCATCTGGCGGTGATTCAGAATGTGGGTTACCCCAACCCCAACCGGTCGCATTTTCGGAGTATCGAAATCTGGCAGACGGCTTCTTCCGAAAGTGAGTACCTGAGCACCGGTTGGCTGGGCCGCTACCTGGATGCCACCTGTGCGCCCGGCAACGCTTTGGGGGCCCTGAACCTCGACACGATAGACAATCCGTCGTTGATGGGCCACGACAGCCACGCCCTCACCATGCAGGACCCGCAGCGCTTTGAACGCCTGCTGAAAGGCATGAACGAAACCAAAGACGATCCCTTTGACGAAAACCCCAACCTGGATTTTGTCCGCAAGCTGATGCTGGGCTCCTTTGAAGGGTCGGAGCAGATTGCTGGTGCCCTGAAAAAATCTCTGGGAACGTCCCCTACCTACCCCCGCTACAAGCTGGCCCAAAACCTCAGCTGGATGGCCCGCCTGATCAAGGGCGGACTGCCCACGCCCGTCTACTACACCGGGCTGGGGAGTTTTGATACGCATTCCAATCAGCTGGGCAAGCAGAAGGCCCTGCTCACGGAGCTATCGGCTTCGGTAAAAGCTTTCTACGACGACATGGTAGCCGCAAACCTGCTGGACCGGGTCACGATTTTGATTTTTAGCGAATTTGGCCGCCGGGTTCGCGACAACAGCAGCGGTACCGACCACGGTGCAGCCGCTCCCCTCTTTGTGATTGGTGGGCGCAACTCGGGGAAGATCATTGGTTCCAATCCTGACTTCGATACCCTGGTACAGGGGGACTTGAAACATCAGTACGATTTTCGCTCGGTGTATGCTGCTGTTTTGGAACAGAAATTGGGGGTTGATCCGGTGCAGGCAGGGATCAGGCAGGAGGTGCTGCGGGGGATTTTCTAAAAAGATTTCGGTTCAAGCAAGCACCTCTCCTGGCGCAATACCGGCGGGCTGTTGGTTCATTGTTACCGGCTGCCCCTACAATAAATAATCCCCTCACAACCGCAACCCCCGCAATCGCAAACTATTCGTCACCACCGATACCGAACTTAGCGCCATCGCGGCTCCGGCAATCATGGGGTTTAACAAAAAGCCATTGATTGGGTACAGCACCCCTGCTGCCAGCGGAATACCGATGAGATTGTATATAAATGCCCAGAAGAGATTCTGCCGGATGGTAGCCACTGTACGGCCCGACAGGCGCAGGGCCTTGGGCAGGGCCAGTAGGTCGGAGGTAATGAGGGTCATTTTGGCTACATCCATTGCGATGTCGGAGCCGCGGCCCATGGCAATACTCAGGTTGGCCTGGGCCAGGGCCTGGGAGTCGTTGATGCCGTCGCCCACCATGGCTACGGTTTTGCCTTTGGCTTGCAGTTTCTTGACAAAATCCATCTTGTCCTGGGGCTTTACTTCGGCCTCAAAATGAGTGATACCCACCTGCCGGGCTACCTGCGCGGCCGTTTGGGCATTGTCGCCCGTCAGCATGTATACGTCAATGCCCTGTTTTTGCAACTTTGCTACCGCCTCGGCAGAGGTGGTTTTCAGGGGATCGGCCAGGGCAATCAGGACCCTTTGCTTTCCCTCCCAGCCTACTCCAATGACCGTTTGCGCCTTATTGCGTAAGTCTATGCCAGTTTTATTTAGCTGTGGATCTGCTTCTATTCCTTCACTTTCCAGAAAAGCGGGCGTACCGATCACGTAGCGGATGCCCTTTACCACACCAATAACCCCGTTACCCGTTACCGACTGAAAATCATCTACCTGCACCTTTCCACCCGTGCCTTCTCCCTCATAGGCCGCAATAGCCTGCGCCAGCGGGTGCTCCGAACGAGCCTCAATGGCCCGGATAGCCGCTGCATGACCTTCCCTTTCACCTTTTAGCCCTTTTACCTTTTCACCATCTAAATCGCTGTCATCCTGAGCGAAGTCGAAGGACGTCACCTCCGGCCTTCCCTCGGTAAGGGTACCCGTTTTGTCCAGTACCACGGCATCTACTTTATGAGCGGTTTCCAGGCTTTCCGCGTCACGAATCAGCATGTTGTGCTCGGCACCTTTCCCTACCCCTACCATAATGGCCGTAGGCGTAGCCAGTCCCAACGCACAGGGACAGGCGATGACCAGCACAGAAACCGACGTCAGCAGGGCGTGCGTCAGGGCGTTTTCGCCGCCCGCCAGCATCCATACCACAAAGGTCAGAATAGCAATGCCCAGTACGACCGGCACGAAAATGCCCGCGATCTTATCCACCAGCCGCTGTACGGGAGCCTTACTGCCCTGGGCTTCTTTCACCGTTTTGATGATTTGGGCAAGCACGGTTTGTTTACCTACCTTCTCGGCCATGAACGTAAAGCTCCCCTGCTGGTTGAGGGTACCGGCAAACACCGCCGCGCCGGGCTTTTTCTCAGCGGGCAGGGGCTCGCCGGTCATAAGGCTTTCGTCCACGTACGAGCTACCCGACTTCACCGTGCCGTCTACGGGAATTTTCTCGCCCGACCGAATCAGGATTTCATCGCCCAGGCGTACCTCTTTGGCGCTGATTTCCTGCTCCTGCCCATTGCGGATCACCCGCACCGACTTCGGTTGCAGGTCCATGAGTTTCCTCAAAGCATCCGAGGTGTTGGACTTGGCCCGTTCTTCCAGTAGTTTGCCTAGCAGGATAAAGAAGATAATGATAGCCGCCGCTTCAAAGTATACGTGCGCTTCCAGCCCCCGGGCGTGCCAGTACTCGGGATACAGGGTATTGAAGGTACTGAACAGAAAGGCGATACCCGTACTGAGCGCTACCAGCGTATCCATGTTGGACTTTCCGTGGCGGGCCTGCTTCCAGGCATTGACGAAGAAGTCTTTGCCGAAATAGGCAAGCACCGGCAGTGTCATTACCATCATCACGTAGTTGACATAGGGCATATGCATGAAAAACATTCCCAGCACCATTACCGGTATGGCCAAAGCTCCCGCGCCAATGGTCCGTCGTTTCAGTTGCCGGTAGTGGGCCTCCTGCAAAGCCTGTTGTGCGGCCTGGGCGTCGTCTTCCTCCTCTTCCAGGATCAGCCCGTAGCCGATACCCTGCAATACAGTATCCATATCGTCCAGGCTGATTTGCTCTGGATAGTAACTTACCTGCACGGATTGATTGGCATAATTGACGGCCGCTTCCTGCACACCGGCGGTGTTTTGCAGCATGGATTCCACGCTCACGGCGCAACCCGCGCACGACATGCCCGTGACGGGGAGGGTTATTTTACGGGTAGTATGTTGGATTTGGGTTTCCATAGTTTAGGTGGTTAGCTGCCAGCTTTATGGCGGGTAGCCTGTTTTCATGTGCTCTTGAAATGTATTTGATAACTCTATGGCTAATAGATGCTACAAAGATACTGCCAGGGCTTTCAGGTTCTTTTACAGAACTTTGCCGAAGAATTACATGATTTTGTGGGAATACGTTTGCGCCAATCGTGCCCTCATCCCCCCAAAAAGCGCACTCATCCCAATTCTCTTGATTTCCCGCCCGGATTTCCGCTATTAGCGTACAGATTTCTCCAAAATTGTCCGTAAACCTCCATGGGAAAGAAACTCCTTATTTCCTTTTCGTCGGCCATCGGTACCATCCGGTCACGTTTTTTTCATACGGTACTCTCCGTGCTGGGGATTGTCATCGGCGTGGCTTCGCTGGTAGGAATCCTGTCGCTCATTGACGGCATGGAGCAGTATGCCAACGAGCAAATTACCAAAACGACCTCCATCAAAGCCATTGCCATCTACAACAAGCCCGATAAAGTGGTGAATGGCATCCGGGTGCGGAAAGACACCTTTCCACTCCTGAGCTATCAGCAGATCAATCAGCTGCACGCCGCCCTGACCCTACCGGCCAAAGTCTACATGCTCAGCCAGCAGGGCCGGGAAATCACTATGCAGGGCGATACCACGCGCATCGGCAGTATGCTGAGTGGTTCCTTGCCTCAGCTAGCGCCAAACACCA
>CATMVR010000047.1 GCA_950075905.1 uncultured Persicitalea sp.
TCCCAGCCCTGGGATAGCATGACGCCCACCACCACCGGCCGACACTGCGGGCTGTGCGCCAAAAACGTGGTAGATCTCACCCACCTGACGGACGATCAGATTCTGACGATTCTCAAAAAATCAGATAGTACCTTCTGCGGGCGCGTGACCGATACGCAGGAATTGATCGAGCGTATCCCCATGCCGCTGACGCAGCCACCCACGGAGCAGGAAGCCTTTGAAGCTAAAAAACGCGACGACCCTGACTATATGCAACACATCCGTGTGACGGGGCGGGTACTGGCCCGGGAAACCCAGCAACCGGTAGCCGGGGTGTCGGTAATGGTGCAGGGAGCAGGCCACACGGCCGTAACCGAAGCCGACGGCAGCTTCCATATCCTACTCCCGGACAGCCTTTTCACCCAGTCTTTCCGGTTCCATACCCTGCATAGGGATTACGGCAGCGTGCGTACTACCACCACTGTCCAGGACTTCCCGTCCCTGATCGAACTACCCCCACCCCGGCCAGTAGTGACGATCTCCGGTGGGGGCCTGGTGGTAGTGAAGCGGAAATGGTGGCAGTGGCGGAGGAAGAAGGAGGAGTGTTAGGGGTGATTGAGTTGTTCAAGTCATAGACTTGGATTATTTCAAGCCACCAGTTGCAACTGGCGGCAGCGGGCATATAACAATGAAAAATTCAAATTACCTGTCAACACCTTCTTCAAAATGGCTAGATTATTCTTTTTAGTACTTCCAGTGCTTCTTTCTTTAACTACCAGGTGTATAGCCATGACAGACTCTACACATGTCAGGGTGCTGTTTGAGACGTACACAGAGCCCAAAAACGTACACATAGAGCTTGACAACGGCCGGGGGCTTATAGAGTCTAAAATCAGATTCGAGGATGGTGCTTTTATTGCCTCAGCCTTATCGGATGTACCTTATATTGGAGTGATTATACGATACAGTGTCGGAGAAAAGCGGATATGTACGCACAGGTTTTGGACGGGTAAGGGACAGTCTGAAATCCGATTTCTTGCCCAAAGTACCTCTTCATCTTCCTGCCCGCTAGACAATTTCAAGCTCACAAACGCGATCGACGTTCAGTATCGTGATCAGGAATTGGCCAAGTTCGTTTCCAGGGAGATGGCAGAACATGACTCAATTAAAAGCTCGCATCGTGCCCGGTTTGAGGGAGGCGATACCCTGGTTTATCGATCGATAGAAAACTTCAACGCAGAGGTTTTGGCTGAAAAGAGGGTTTTTGCCCGAGAACTCAAATACTTTCAGGACCACCCCGACGAGTATGCCTTCGCTAAGTTTAGCGAGATAATTCTTAGTAGCGTGGGCACATTTGAGCCGGATATAATGCAGGTATTTGAAGCATTTCCGAAGCGGTTTCGGCAAAGTCCGGAAGGCGAAGAGGTACTACGTACGATCCAGGGCAAATTGCAGCGAGAGGGCTCTGTGGCACTTGATTATACCACTGTTGATATCCACGGAACCCCGCTCAAACTGGCCGACTTCAAAGGAAAACATGTACTCATGGTTTTTTGGGCTACTTGGTGCGGCCCGTGCGTGGAGGAAATTTCCACCATCAAATCGCTTCATGATACCTATAAAGATTCGGAGAAACTAGTGATTATCTCTATCGCCAAGGACGATATTCTGGCTAAGGTGAAGGAGTATATCGCCGCCAGGGGCATGAGTTGGCTGCATGTAGTGAATGATAACCGTCTCATCAGAGAGTATGGCATCTGGGCAGTTCCCAGAACAATTCTTATAGACCCTCTTGGGAAGATTGCGATAATCGAGGGGGGAAAAGACATATCCAGATTGGTCAATCATCTGGATAAAGAAATTGCTAAGCGTTAGTTGTGCCTGTTTTGGTTGGATGTCGCGTTGCAAACACTGATTGATTGAGCTAATATTAACTTACATCACTTCAAATATATTTCGAAAATGATACGAATTATTTCATGCATTTTGGTATCATTCATACTGACCGGCTGTAATTTTACTGCGGATCAAAATAAAGCTGTATCAGAAGAAAATATTACTGAAAGCAATGAATTAGTTGTTATCTCATTACATAAAGCTAAATACCCCGTAAAGATATTCGGAAACAGAGGCTTTTTAGAGTTCCCAGAATCACAAGAAAAAATAATTACTGATGCAGACACCTTTAAACTAAAACTGAGTGGAAATGAGTTCATATATTTTAGCCATAAAAATACACAAATTGATACCGTACTGGTTTCTAGTGGCGACACTTTGAAACTATATCCGAAAGACAATTATATAGAATCCTCTGTTGTCCGGTTGGATAGAACATTTGAAAATTTTTTACAGGGCTTCGATGAATTTAAACAAAGAAAAGGAAATCAACGTATTAGAAAGTCAATAGACTCTTTAAAGTCAATATTTTATAGAGTAGATAATTCAGGCATTCCATTCGTCTCTGGGGATGAATACACAAAATATATTTCATATCCACTACATGTAAACAGAAAAGCATTTAGTGAGGACCCCAAAACCTTAGAAAACCTTCTTATGTTACTTAAAAAGCAGTTTTTTGAGCATAAGGAGTACATACATCGTAGTAAAGTATCTTTACTGCTTACAAAAAATATAGAATTCTTGGAGCAGTACAGGCTCTTCAATGAACTATCTCTGCTTAAAAATATATCAAATGATAAAACTGTACTAAGTCTGATAAACTCTGACTTATTTCTAAATAATGATTTGCAGTTCAGTCCATTTGCGAAGAGTATCATAGGTTATATATTGGCTGTAAATTTTGTTAAAAAGGAAACAGGCTCGTCAGCTAGTAAGAATTACTGGGATTGGAAACCAGCTTATGACAAAGCACCGAGTTTGATGAACGACAGCCTGGCTAAATATGCACGATTTTTAAGTATCGAGCGGATGATTGGTTTTGGCGAACCAATTGATGATATTGAGCAGAAGTATAATGATTTTAAAAGGCACTATAAAGATGAAACAATAAACCGGTACCTTGATAAAAAATACATCTTTGACCTTAATGCACTCAGGCAAATAAACAAAGATGTAGCAATGATATCTTTTAACAGAAAAAGTTATTTGCTGGATGATCTGATCAAAAAAAATAAAGGCAAATTAGTGTATATAGATTTTTGGGCTAGTTGGTGTGGACCTTGTAGGAAGGTTATGCCTGCTTCGCGAAAATTGATGAGTCAATACCCAAAAGATGAAATTGCTTTTTTCTATATATCAATAGACAAAGATATGGACAAGTGGCAGAAGGCCGCCTCCACCGAAGAGCTGGAAAATTACCCAAATAGCTACCTGGTGCTAAACACAGAGGCGTCTGATTTTTTGAAAAAAATAAAACTAACTGAAATTCCCAGGTATCTTTTGTTTGATAAATCCGGAAAGCTTATTCATCAAAATGCCTATGGCCCAGAAAGTCAATCAATTCGTGACTTATTTGATCAAAATCTTTGAGATATTTATTTAAAGTGCTAAAATGTTTTTTTAAGTATACATAAAATACCCCTATTGCTCCGCCGCCGCTCGGCTCAGGCCGAGTGGCACCTATGCAGTAGCCCTCCGGGCGGTGCCACTACCGCAAAACCCGTAACTTACAGCAAAACTCCACCTTACCTACATATCCCATGAAACGCTTTACTTTCCTAAGCTTACTGCTGGCCTTCTGGGCCCAGAGCCTGCTCGCCCAAAGCCTTACCCTGGTCAACCACAGCTCCGAAACTGTCCGTCTGCGGCTGGAAGTGATGCAAGCCATGAATTCGTTTTCGCCCACCGATAGCCTGGTAGTAGCATCCGGTGAAACCAGGGTACTGCGCAGAAAAGAACCCTACGTTTCTTTTTACCGCATGATGCAGTTAGACCCCAAAAAAAGCTACATAGAGTATATCTGGGACGAAGACGTGACCGTAACCCTCGACAGCGTGCTGGGCATGCAGTTGGCAGCAAGTGCCCGTAACACTGCCTTGCAGGTGTTCCGACGAGAGGTGACCGATCCGGCCAGGAAATTCCTGGTCGAAAATACGGTGGAAAGCAGTCGGCTAAGACAACAGGGAGATAGTTTGGGTGCGGAAGCTTTACTCGAAAAGAATAGCCAGATTGTCTATAAAGTAAACCAGGACTATGATCGGCTGTGCCGGACGGGCGATAAAGATTTTCTGTACCTGTACTGGCTGGCTCGGGAATGGACAGAACTGGGGATACCGGCCACCAAAAAGTTGCTAGACGAATTGTCGCCCGAGTGGCACAAGCATCCCTTTTATGGGGATATTGTCGAAGATATTCAAAAACGAGAACGCACAGGAGAGGGTGTGCGGATGGAGTCCTTTACGCGCACCACGCTGACGGGTACCCCCCTGCAACTATCCGGGCAGGAATCTGAGTACATCCTGCTGGATTTTTGGGGTAGCTGGTGCGGGCCCTGCATTCAGGCCATTCCCAAGCTCAAAAAACTGGGAACCACTTTTCCTTCCGACAAGCTCACCATCATCGGCATAGCCGGAGAAACCGCCCTCCCAAGCAGCGCCCTGCGTAAGACCATTGAGAAGCACACCATCTACTGGTCGCAAATTGAAGAGCTACGCGCACTCATCAACCGCTTTCATATTACTTTTTTCCCTACCTACATCCTGCTCGACAAAAATCTGGTAATCGTAAAACGGGGCGGTCCGGAGGTACTGCCGCAGATTGAGGAGGTGTTGAAAAAGTAGCCCTGCCGCTTGCTACGCTACCTCGGCAGGGGTGTCGATATCTTCCATATCCACATCATCCAGGGTGCCCAGGGGAGTCCAGCGGGCGTCCCAATAGGAATCTTCGCGGCTCAGGGCCAAAACCTGACGGTCGGCGGTGAGGCCGATGAGGTGCGTACTTCCATTTTCTTTGCCAGCGTAGAGAAAGGCGAGCGGCTCGCCTTCGAGGGCTTGCCATGCTACTTCCTCCTGCGATTGAGGCTGCCATTCGGCAGTCAGTACCCTGCCCTCAGGCGTCAGACCGAAGATATCAAGGCTGCGTTTTTCGGGAAGTACCACCACCGATCCGGCAAAATCTCCGCCCAGATCTATCCATCTGCCTTCCGATTGATCGGGCTGCATCAGCATTCCGTACAGGTGGCCATCCTGGCCTAAAACCGTGAGCGCAATACTATCCTCCCGAAGCGTAACGGCCGACAAAGGTGGCCGGAAGCCCTCCCCTAGCGTGTGCCATTGGGTAGCGGCCTCGCTCTCTTCCAGCGCTGCTACCCGCCGCCTGACTACCCCACCCGACAGCGCAAAGAGCACGATACCCTCACGGGTAGCCACCAGCGCGGCGGCATCTACCCCGCCTGCCTCAATCATCTTCCAGTTGTAGCTGCGGGAGCGCCTTTCTGCCGGTTGCCGGAGCGCCAGCATACCCTGGGGCCCCAGAGCAATGACCGAGTGCCGCCCACCGGGATGCTCAATTTTTACCTGTTGCCCCGCCGAATGCAGGGTTGCCCAGGGCCTTGGCGTCCAGATTGTTTTTCCCATCATGGCTGACTTCGGAATGTTGGGGAGTGTAAATGGTGGCGTAACCACGACGTCGGCCCAGCCGGTGGTAATATAATGAATACCCCACGGACCACTGTTGAGCGTGAAGCCCACCCGATGGCTACCGGGGGGGTCTGGCAACCGAAGCTGTTGAAAGGCGTCTGCCCCTACCCCATCTCCGTTTTCATAATGGGTGGCGCTTTCG
Organism: uncultured Persicitalea sp.; assembly: GCA_950075905.1. Taxonomy (GTDB): domain Bacteria; phylum Bacteroidota; class Bacteroidia; order Cytophagales; family Spirosomataceae; genus CATMVR01. The sequence goes on from CATMVR010000047.1 coordinate 5,719, forward strand.
GGTAGTTTTGCCGGGGCGGACACCCATTTGTGAAAACGCCTCCAAAAACTATCATCTTCATATCCACCTACGTACACCGCCATCCAATCGGGAGCATTGCTGGTAGCAAATGTCGGAGCTTTCCCAAAGGGCAGGCCAATCAACTCCCCACTTGCTATACCATTCGTGTAGTAGTGATTGTCTGGTTGGCTGATCCGATCGTCGTTCTCGTTATAAAATCCGTACGCAAAAGCCATCTCACCGTCTCCATCCGGCCACGAATCGCTGTCGTTGAAAACCATAATATCCCGCACCACAAAAGCCGCGCTTCGCTTGCCCGTTTTGAAACTACCCACCGCCACGGCTGCCTTCAGTGCGCCGTTGCCGGCGGTAATGCGGAAGCTGAAGCTGGTATCCTGAGCCAGGCCGTCGATGCGCCCCTTGTGCTCTGTGATGTACGCACCCAGGAAGTTGAACTTAACCGTCACCAGATTCTCGGGTAGGAAAAGGATGGTACCCCCGGTCGTCTGCGCCAATCTGAATATTTCAATGATCGTCACGGTGGGCTGATTGGTGGAGTACTGAAACAGCATCGCGTTTGGCTGGGGCGTGATCTGCAGCTTTCGGATGCGCTGACTATATCCGATAAAGTCGTGCTCGTTTACAAATTCACGAATGAATTTAAGTGGAATCGGAGGCATAGATTTGATGGGGGTAAGGATGATTGCTAGCAACTGCGCACCATGTAAGGCCGGGATGTTTGCCCTACGCTGCCGTATCGGAAAATCAAGTACTATGAAAGCTTATCAGGCTATTCCAAAATTAGGTATTAATCTGGTCTTCCCGCTGTCTTTGTCTTCAATCTTAGTTAGCGGTCAAAACGCAGTTTTGTACTACCTATCCTATGGGGTTTTGGGGTTTCCGCATCCCTCTTTTTTGTATCCACTATCGAGTAAAAAGGTGGCTTCGTCGGCAAATAATCCGTTTTGGCCGATTAGGCATAGGGAGTAGAACGCGTTTTGAGTCTCTAAGACGTTATATAACCTGAAAAGGCCATCTTGATCACATATTTTTCTACTCCTATGCCATTACTAACAAGTAAGTACCGTAAAGGACTCGACAACCTTTCCGTGGATATGTCCCGGGTTACCAAAGTTCAGTTTAAAACCCCCTGCCCCAACAATCCGCGACTGTGGGTAACGTACTTCTGGGGGATGGACGAAAACCAGAAAGAAAAGGTGGTCCGCACCTGGTTTTACAATTCGCAGCAGGAGTGGGAAACCGAACTGGCCCGTATTCAGGAAAAATACCCATCAATCTCGATTGTCTGAGTCTTCTTAACCGTATTCCATTTATCACAACTCAACCCACCGGCGGGACGTGCTGCAAAGCTACGCCCCGCCGGCTTTTTGTTTGCCGGCTACTCCGGGGTTGCCAGCGCCGGCCCACCCTGCAGGCCATCTGCCACCTGGCATTCGCCATACCTCAGTGGGCAGCCAGGGCCTTGATCATGCGGGCGCTCAGGGGGTCGCTGTATACCCCGTAGGCATTGATCAGGGTACCTTTAAGGCCGTGCTTTTCGGACGAAATGGCGTACACAATGGCTTCGTCGCCGGGATCAGACACTCCCTCAAACCGGAAGTGTCGGTCTACCACAAAATCCTCGGGATCAATATCGGGGGTATCGCCCCCGCAAACCAGGCAGTTTTCTTTCAGATTGAAATCCACAGTATAGCCTTCGCTTTTGAGCTTGCTCAGCACTTCGGAAACAGTAGTCATAGTATGCATGGCGGCGAATTATTTTTGTGAGAGGTAAATTACAAATCTAACTCTTTGAAAACGAATGAGCAAGCACTTTCGCTTTGGCTTTTTATGCGCATCGGGGTGCTATAAAACCGAAAGAAAGTAAGATAGGTACCTGCTTGTATCCTGCATTTCTTCTGATTAGTTTTATAACCTGGATTACTTTTGAGTAGGTGATTTTAACTTTGAAGCTATCGCAAAGCCATGGTAGAAAAAACTCCTGAGATACTGGATACTGCCGCCAATGCCCTCGAAGTAGTCTTGGGAGAGCATTTGAAAGATAATCTGCTTTTCAGTGTGGTGGTATTTGAGGCCGTACGCAACGGGGCCGGTGAGATCGAAAACTTCAAACTGGCTTATAAAAACAAAGCGGCCAAGGCTACCCCGGCGCTGGGGAACAGCATCGAGCCGGGCCAGCTACTGACCGACTGGTACCCCGCCGCCAAAACCACCGGCTTATTTCCCGAGTTTGTGAAGGTGGTTCAGACCGCAGAGCCGCTGATTCTGGAACGGCGCTACGCCGAATTCAGCGAAGGCTACGAAATGATGGTGACCCGGAGTGGCGACGGTATTGTCATCTCCTACCGTAATACCACCGACGTACGGGAAGCCAGACGGCGAGTCAGCGAGCTGCAAAAGTTGATGGATACCAGCCAGGACATGATGGCCCTCCTTACCCCCCTTCGTGACTCGCAGGGACAGATTGTGGATCTGATCGTGGAGAGGGTCAATGAAGTAACCCAGCAGAGCCGGCTTAAGGCAAAGAACAACCTCATCGGCGCCTCTTTCTCCCGGATCACCAGCGACTATGAGGAGGTACTTGGCAGGTATATCGATGTAATAGAAACCGGCAAGCCTCTCCGCCTGGAAAGACAGGTAACGCGAAACGGCCATTCGGCCTATCTGGATGTATCTGCTACCCAGTGGCAGGGCAAGCTTCTGCTTATTGCGCGCAATATCACCGATTACAAACAGGCCATTCTGGACCTGAAAAACCAACAGGAGCTACTGGATGGCATCATCAATACTTCCGAAAACCTGATGGTGGTAGCCAAGGGCATCCGGAACGAGCAGGGCCGGGTTATTGACATCGTGCTCGTAGAAGCAAACCGCAACGCGCGGGCAGCCATTCTGGACACCATCGGCATCGACCTGATGGGAAAGCCCCTGCTGGAATCGCTGGGCAGAAAACCCGAGCTTTTTGCCGTAGCGGCCAGGGTACTCGAAAACAATGAGCCCATCGTGCTGGATAAACGCTACGAAGCCAAAACGGGCAACTGGTACCGAATCTCCTTACGAAAGGTGCAGCAGTTTCTGGTTATTACGTATACAGACATCACCAGGATTCACACCGCCCGGCTGGAAGCAGAAAATCAGAATGCACTTCTTACGGCCATTCTTAATAGCTCGCTGGATGGCGTTATGGCTCTCAGAGCTATTCGAAACCAGGAGAACAGTATCGTGGATTTCAGGATCGTGATGGTAAACCGCGAGGCGGAAAGAATAGCCAATGTGGCTGAAAAAGATTTAGTCGGACGCTCGTACCTAGAGATGTTTCCCCTCGTAGTAATTGATGACTTTTTTGACAATCTGGCTCGTGCGGCCCAGCAAAAAACCAGCTGGCACTCAGAAAAGTCCTTTCATTCGAAAGTTACCGGGGGTATTCGCTGGATTGAGTTTTCCATGACCCCCGCCTCGGCCGAACTTTTTGTACTTTCTTTCAAAGACATCACGGAGCGGGTGGGCTGGAAGCAGGCTCAGGAGAGCCTCCTGCAAGACCTCAAACGCTCCAACAAAAGTCTGGAGCAATTTGCCTACATCGCCTCCCACGACCTGCAGGAGCCCGCCCGCAAGATAAAATCCTTCGGGGAGATACTCCTGCGCAAGTTTTCGGGACTGCTGCCGCCTTCGGGCCAGGACATGCTGGAGCGCATGATTTCGGCCAGCGAACGCATGCAGAGTATGATCAACGCCCTGCTGACCTACTCCCGCTTCTCCAACAAGACCGTCACGCTTGAACCCGTATCGCTGGCGGATGTGCTGGATGAGGTACTTAAAGATCTGGACATGTGGATTGGAGAAAAAAACGCCTGGATTCAGATGGAAAAGCTACCCATGATCAATGGCAACACCAGCCAGCTCCACCAGCTTTTTCTGAATCTGATCAGTAATTCGCTCAAATTTACCCGGGAGCATCAGCCCCCGGTAATTACGATTGGCGTCAAACCCGCCACCGAAGCTTGTTGCAGGGGTACCTCCGTAGATCCCCAAAAAAAATACCACGCAGTTTGTGTAGAAGACAACGGCATTGGCTTTGACAGTACGCAGCGCCACAAAGTGTTTGAACTGTTCTCCCGCCTGCACGGACGCAGCGAGTACGAAGGACACGGCCTGGGACTGGCCATCTGCAAAATAGTAGCCGAGCAGCACCTGGGCGATATAACAGTAGAGAGCGTTCCCGGTCATGGAACGGTCTTTACCATATTGCTGCCCGTGCGTGAGGAGTAGGCCCCTGCTTGCCAAAATGTCAACCAGAAAACCCTATAAGACCCTGGTACAAACTGCTCAATGAGCACCAGCTGCTTAGGGAACTGAACCTTTGACCAAACAGGTACGCCCAACTGGCCTTCCGTCACCCTGCGGGGTACTTCCCCCAGCCGCTGGATCAGAAATTGTAGCAGTACCAGCAGAACTAATCGGTACTACCTATGCAAAGAATCTTCTGCCTCGTCCTGTTCACTGCATGCCTGGTTTCCGGCGCTCACGCCCAGTTTTGGGTAGATGTAGAGTCGGGCCTGGTGCTTGGCACGCCCTATAACAAAATCAGCATTCCAAACCAGGCTGGCACCCGATTTGATCTGGGGCAGGGCTTCGATATCCAACCCATCCCCTTTTTCCGGGGCCGGATCGGCTATACCTTCAACGACCGCCATACCCTTACCGCCCTGTACGCGCCGCTGACGGCCACCTACGAGGGGGAGTTTGACCGCGTGGTCAATTACAACGGGCTGGCGTTTGCTCCCGAGCAGCCCATTACGGCCAAGTACCGGTTCAATTCCTACCGCCTCACCTACCGCTACGGGCTGGTGCGGGGGGAGCGCTTCCGGCTGGGTGTCGGCTTTACGGGTAAGATCCGCGACGCGCGGGTGCGGCTCATCTCGCCCACCCAGGATACCTACTTCGACAATGCGGGGTTTGTGCCCCTGCTGAACATTCTGGCCGAATACCGGCCCACTGACCGCTGGCGGGTATTGCTCGAGGTCGACGCCCTGGCGGGTGGGCCAGGTCGGGCCGAAGATGGGTTTCTGGGCGTAGGCTACATGCTGGCCCCCGGCCTGGGTCTCCGGGCGGGCTACCGCGTGGTGGAGGGAGGCGCGGATGTGGCATCGGTCTATAATTTTACGTGGATTAACTACGCCTCGGTGGGAGCCACGGTCTGGTTCTGATAAAATCAGAATAAAAAACGCCGCCAGTACGCATGGTACTGCCGGCGCGACAAGCGGTGCCGCGGTTTCAAACCACAAGCGGTGCCACGGTTTGAAACCGTGGCACCGCTCCGGTTTTGGTACCTATCCGCCTCCGGCTACTCCTCGCCTTTTGCTCTCTTGGGCAAAATCTCCTCCGGAAACGGAAACAGAATGGTGGAGTTTTTCTCGGCCGCTATATTGGCGAGAGTCTGATAAAGACGCAGCTTGATGGCTGACGGCGACTGATCGATGATCTTGCCCGCTTCCAGCAACTTTTCGGCGGCCTGCTCTTCGGCCTGCGCCAGGATAATCATGGCCCGCCGCGACCGCTCGGCCTCGGCCTGATTGGCCATCATGCGGCGCATGTTTTCGGGAAGCTGGATGTCCTTGATCTTTACATCGATGATGATGATCCCCCAGTGCAGGGTTTCCTCGGCTACAATGGCCTTGATGTTCTTACCCATTTCTTCCCGATTAGACAGGATCGTATCCAGCTCTACCTTACCGCATACGTCGCGCAGGGCGGCCTGCGACAGCTGCCCGATGGCATACTCAAAGCGCTCTACTTCCAGCACCGCCTTTTCGGCATTATCTACCTTAAAAAACACCACACCGTCGATGCTACACGGCACGTTGTCTTCGGTCATGACCTCCTGCGACAGGATGTTGATGGTAATGACCCGGATATCCACAATCTGGATCGTCTCCACGATGGGGATGATCCACCGCAGGCCGGGTTGCAGGGTTTTTACGTAGCTGCCAAACCGGAATTTGAGCGCTCGTTTGTATTCAAAAATAATGCGGATGCCCGACAGCAGAAATAAAATCAGCATAGTGAGCAGAATGGTAGCAAGCAAAGACATAGCGTTGGGGTTTAGGATTTGGAGTTCTGATGACTATCAGATTAAAGTACATAATGTACGAAATCTGCCGCTGGGGTCAAAATCTTTTTAAAAACCACCGAATTCTACCCCGCATTGCATAGTATTCCAATCACTTTTTCTCCTTTGTGTGGGTACTACCTTTGACCAAAATCCATAGTTCTTATGAAAGCAAAGCACCTTCTGTTTTTTATATTGGCCCTGCTGGCGGGCATACCGGTCTCCGCGCAATCCAAAAAGAAAATCCGTACGCTCATCGTGGATGGGCAGAATAACCACGATCAGTGGCCCAAGGTAACCTACATGATGAAGCAGTACCTGGAAGAAACCGGCAAATTTTCGGTAGACGTGCGGCGGTCGCACTATACCTGGAAGGGCGACGAGTTTCTGGCCGATTTTCAGCTACCCGGTACGGAAAACACCGTGGCGCTCAAAAAAGCCCGGACAGATTCCAGCTTTCGCCCCGATTTCTCGAAGTATGACCTCGTGGTCTGCAACTTTGGCTGGAATGCCGCTCCCTGGCCCAAAGAGACCCAGGCCGACTTTGAAAAATTTATGAGCAAAGGCGGGGGACTGGTGGTGGTACACGCCGCCAACAACTCGTTTCCCGAATGGCCCGCCTACAACCAGATGATTGGCCTGGGAGGCTGGGGCAACCGCACCGAGAAAGACGGCCCTTACGTATACTACAACGACGAAGGAAAGCTGGTGCGGGATATGGCCCCCGGCAACGCGGGCTCCCACGGCGCGCAGAAGGAGTTTCTGGTTACGATCCGGAAAGCCGACCACCCCATTACCAAAGGCATGCCCCTGACCTGGATGCACAGCAAAGACGAAATGTACGACCGCCTGCGCGGACCGGCCGAAAACATGGAGGTGCTGGCCACGGCCTTTTCACCCAAGGACAATAAGGGCACCGACCGCCACGAGCCCATGCTGCTGACGATCAAGTATGGCAAGGGGCGCGTGTTTCATATCCCGATGGGACACGTAGATTATTCCGTGGCCTGCGTGGGGTTCATCACCAGCTTGCAGCGCGGCGCGCAGTGGGCGGCTACGGGGAAAGTGGATATTCCGATTCCGGCCGATTTCCCCACTGCCACAGCCACCAGTCAGCGGCCGTACGAGGGAAAAGAATAAAGACTCCCCTTTGTTTGTATCACTATCTGTATCGTATCCAAAAGGCCACTTTCCCGAAGAGTGGCCTTTTACGTTCACAACCACCCCCGGCGGCCTCTCCCCCGCTACTTCGGATCTGCCAGGGGGTAGTCTTCTGACCGTCTACGTAGTTAGCCTTGGATAAGTAGGAGGAATCGCCTAGTTTTAGGAACTCTGTTCTTGCTACCCAGTCAAACTCACGACATTCGGCCGATTATGTATCTTTCTGTACCGCGTGTGCTACTATTACTGGTCGGAGAGCTGTACGTCAGCGCTGCGCTGGCCGCACCGGCCGACACCCTCCGGCTGAGCACCTTCCCCGAGAATACGGCTCTGACCAGAACGGCACTATGGCTCGAAACCGCCCCCACCGCTACCCCCGGCGAGGTATGGGCATCCTCGGGCTGGCAACCGGCCAGCACAGCCCTTCGCCCCCGGGCCGACCGGGCCTACTGGCTGTACCTGGTGTTGCACAACGATACCGATACTGCCGAGCGGCTTTTTTTGTATACCTCTACCAACCAGGAAGTAACGGCCTACCCTGGTACGGACAGAGCCCTAAAAGCTGGCACGCTGGTACCTACCCCGCAATGGATCACTAGCGAAGAGGAGTCCTTTCTTGCGTTTTCCCTGGCGGTTGGTCAGGCATTGCCGCTGTACATCCGCGTAGCCAACGTACCGGGCTGGCTTCCGCCCCTGACCCACGCAGATACACCCCGACTCAGCCTGTCCCTGATCCTGGAACGCCAGAACTACCACTACTACAAAACCCACCTGACGCGCCGGCAAAACCTGCCCGAGCTAACCTACCGCACCTGGGTGCAGGGCGCCCTGGCCTTTACGCTAATTTTCGTGGCGCTCCTCTACGCCCGCTACCGGCAGCGCCTGTACCTTTACTATCTGCTGTATGTGCTGGGGGCGCTGCTGTACGCGCTACTCAAAAGCCGCTCCTACACGCCACCCGGTCAGTGGCTTAGCTACTTCCCCCTCCTGCGTACGCACCTTACTGAAGTAACGCTATGGGGTGGTATGGCGGCCTATTTTTTCTTCATCAGCCACCTGCTTGAGCTCCCCCGCCGGCAGCCAGCGGCGCACCGCTGGTTCCGGCGGTTTGGCTGGTTCTTTGCCGGCTACGGGCTCTTGTACGGACTCATTATGCTGCTCACCAACGACGGCGGCTTTCATTATTTTGCCTACCGGGCTATCCGGTTTGTGGGCGCGGGACTGAGCCTGGGCACCATTCTCTGGATACTCTGGAAAATAAATTCGCCACTCTCCCGC
>CATMVR010000048.1 GCA_950075905.1 uncultured Persicitalea sp.
GGTAGGTGGCGAAACAGCGGCTGGTGTAGAAGCCGCGCGAATCGTTGACCACGATGGGCGTTTTACGGATTTTGCGCACGTAGTCTATCGCCACGGCCAGGGCGTAGTCGGAGGTTTGCTTACCCACGATGATTTCCACCAGCGCCATTTTATCTACGGGCGAAAAGAAGTGAATACCTATAAAATTCCCGGGTTTCTGCGCAAAATCGGCCAGGCCCGTAATGGGCAGGGTGGAAGTATTGGAGCCAAAGACCCCGTTTTCCACCAGCATGGGTTCCGATTCCCGGATCACCTGTGCCTTCACGTCCCGGCTTTCAAACACCGCCTCCACGATCAGATCGCAACCTTGCAGGTCGGCGGCCTCGCCGGTGGGTTTGATCTGGCTCAGGGTACTTTCGGCTTTGGTGGTGTCCATTTTGCCCCGGCTGATGGCTTTGTCCAGCAGCTTCCGCGAGTAGCCCTTGCCTTTTTCGGCGGCTTCGGCGCTTACGTCTTTCAGCACTACCTCCATGCCCGCCAGGGCCGATACGTAGGCGATGCCCGCGCCCATGAGGCCCGCGCCCAGAATGCCCACCTTCTTCACGTCGGTTTTGTCAATACCCTTGGGGCGGCTCGCGCCCTTATTGGCGCTGTTGAGGCCCAGAAACATCGTCCGGATCAGGTTGCCGGCTTCTTTGGAGCGGGCTACTTTCACAAAATGCCGGGCTTCGATCTCGATGGCCCGGTCCATATTTACCTGCAAGCCCTCGTACACACAGGAGAGAATGGCGATAGGAGCGGGGTAGTTGCTTTTGGTTTTTTCCACGGTCATGGCCGTGCCGATGGTGAACATCTGCATGCCCGTCGGGCTCTGCACGCCGCCACCGGGTACTTTATAGTTTTCGCGGGCTTCGATCTTGCCGGTTTTCTTACTGACCTGATCCCATGGCTGCACGGGAGCCGGGTTGGCCTCGATCCACGCCCGGGCGGCCTGCATCAGGGCTTCGGGGGTGGCGGCTACGGCATCTACCATGCCCAGTTTCAGAGCTTCCTGCGGGGGTACCTCTTTGCCTTCGAGCATCAGCGGCAGGGCGGCTTCCATGCCGATCATGCGGGGCAGGCGCTGCGTGCCGCCGCCGCCGGGCAGCAGGCCGAGCTTCACTTCGGGCAGGCCGATCTTGGTTTTGGGGTTATCGAGCGCGATGCGGTGGTGGCAGGCCAGGCATACCTCGTAGCCGCCCCCCAGCACGGTGCCGTTGATGGCCGCCACGAGGGGCTTGCCCTGGGTTTCCATGCGGCGGAAGAGGCGGTTGAGACCCATGGATACTTCCAGCATCTCGCGGGGGTCTTTGTCCTGATTGCGCAGGATCATTTTGAGGTCCGCCCCGGCGATGAACTCCGGCTTGGCGGAGGTGACGATGATGCCTTTTACCTCCGTATTCGCAAAGGCTTTCTCCAAAGCGGCCTCAAATTCGGGCAGGGAGGTATCGTTGAGGACGTTCATCGGCGACGACGTCATGTTCCAGGTAATGATGGCCAGGTTTTGGTCGGTTTTATAGTCTATTTCCATGTTGATGTTTTCTTTAAATAAAAGAGCTGATGACTTTTGGCTTATTGCTGGCAGCTTGTTGAAATGACCGATAAAAAAGTAAGTATGTCCTTGTTGGCAACTGAAAGAATACAATTTAACTTCATTGAACAAACTTGCAGGTAATGAAAGCTACCCCACCCGCTCAAACACCGTCGCTACCCCCATACCGCCGCCAATGCAGAGCGTGGCGAGGCCGGTGGTGAGGTCGCGGCGTTCGAGCTCGTCGAGCAGGGTAGCCGTGATGATGGCCCCCGTGGCTCCCAGCGGGTGGCCCAGGGCAATGGCCCCGCCGTTGACGTTGAGCTTGCCATGATCGGCCCCCAGCTGCTCCATGAAGAACATAGGAATGGCCGCGAAAGCCTCGTTTACCTCAAAAAGATCAATATCGTTCATCGTCATGCCGGCGCGTTTCAGTACCTTTTGGGTAGCCGGTACGGGGCCGGTGAGCATGATGGTCGGTTCGGTGCCGATGACGGCAAAGCCCCGGATGCGGGCGCGGGGTTTCAGTCCCAGCTTTTCGCCCATTTCCTTACTGCCGATGAGGATACCGGCGGCTCCGTCTACAATCTGCGAGGAGTTGCCCGCGTGGTGCACGTGGCTAATGTGCGTGAGGGCGGGGTACTTCATCAGGGCCAGGGCATCCAGCCCCATCTGCCCGATTTTCTCAAAAGCGGGGTTCAGCTTGCCGAGCGACTCCACCGTAGTACCGGGCCGGACGCCCTCGTCGTAGTCGAGTAGGGTGGTACCCAGCTCGTCCTCGATGGCTACCAGCGAGCGGCTGAACCGGCGGTCGTGCTGCGCCTCCACGGCCCGGCGGTACGACTCGGCCGCGTAGGTATCCACATCGGTGCGCGAGTAGCTGTGTTTGGTGGCGATGAGGTCGGCGGAGATACCCTGCGGTACAATTTTGTGCTGGGCCACGATCTGCGGATTCATGAAGAGCGCGCCGCCGTCGGAGCCCATCGGTACCCGCGACATGGACTCCACGCCCCCGGCAATGAGCAGATCTTCCTGCCCGGACATAATGCGGGCGGCGGCCATGTTGATGGCTTCCAGGCCCGACGAGCAAAAGCGGTTGAGCTGTACGCCCGCCACGCTTTCGGCGTAGCCGGCCTCGATCACCGCCGTGCGGGCAATGTCGGCCCCCTGCTCGCCGATGGGCGTTACGCAGCCCATGATCACGTCGTCTACCAGGGAAGTATCCAGGTTGTTCCGCTCGCGGAGGTGTTTCAGTACGGTGGTCAGCAGGTGTACGGGCTGCACGCTGTGCAGGGCTCCGTCTGCTTTGCCGCGTCCGCGGGGCGTGCGGACGGCATCGTAGATATAGGCTTCGGCCATGAGGTATATGGGGTTGAGAAGTTCAGGAAGTATGCTTGCATACTATTTTACAAAAATAGGAGGAATTGACAGGAATCCCAAGGCATTTTCTGTTGGGTAAGGCCGGCTGCGGTAGGGCAGGTTTATACAGGATCGGAAAGATCTTCGTGCAGGTGATCCAGTTTTTCAAATTCGGAATTCTGACTGATGTACTCCGGGATGATGGATTTGAGCAGCGCCACCATTGCGTCGCGGTCGCCGGTGGGTAGTACCCTTTTCAACTCGCGGATAGTATCCTCGGTTTCCTGGTAGGATACTGACGGAAGACGGGCAATCAGAATTTTGGGATGGTGGGTCGGGATGTGCGACTCATCTTCGCTGAGAAGTTCTTCGTACAGTTTTTCGCCGGGTCGGAGGCCCGAGTAGGCAATTTTAATGTCACGGTCTACCACCAGTCCCGACAGCTGTACCATCCGCCGCGCCAGATCTTCAATCCGGACGGGCTCACCCATATTAAACACAAACACATCGCCCCCCTTACCCATAGCTCCGGCTTCCAGCACCAGCTGACAGGCTTCGGGAATAGTCATGAAGTACCGGATCACGTCTGGGTGGGTAACCGTGATGGGGCCTCCGGCCTGAATCTGTTTTTTGAACAGCGGTACCACCGAACCGTTGGAACCAAGTACATTCCCAAACCGCGTGATGATAAAATCGGTGGTATACATGCTGTGCGAATTGAGCCCCTGCACGTACATTTCGGCCAGCCGCTTGGTGGCTCCCATCACATTGGTAGGATTGACGGCTTTATCCGTAGATACAAACACGAATTTGTCTACCTGAAACTGAACCGACAGGTCGGCGATGATCTTGGTACCCAGTACGTTGGTTCTGATGGATTCGTACGGATAGCGCTCCATAAGAGGAACATGCTTGTAGGCGGCAGCGTGAAACACAATCTGTGGGCGGTGCAGGGAAAAGAGGCGTCTCATCCGTACCTCATCCAATACACTGGCTACTATCGTTACAATTTCAATGGTACCTACCAGATTTTTATAGCTGTTTCGAAGTTCAAATTCAAGATCATACAGGCCTGATTCAGACTGATCGATCATGAGTAGCTTCTGAGGCTGGTAGTGCAGGAGTTGCCGGGCTATTTCGCTCCCAATGGAGCCGGCCGCGCCGGTAATAGCCACCACTTGTCCTCCGATCTGTCGCTGTACATTCAGGCTATCCAGTTTGATGGGTTCCCTTTCCAGCAGATCTTCGATCCTTATTTTGCGAATCTGCCCGCTGCTGAGGGTACCTTCAAGCCACTCGTTGGCCGAGGGTACCACTTTCACGACGATATCCCGTTGTAAAAAGTATTCGAGAATTTCTTTCTTGCGACCGGGGCTGATGTGCTGAATGGCGAGAATAATCTCGATACCGGCGGGGTTTTCCCGGATATATTTCTGATAGGCGGTTTCCAGATCCATGACGCGTACGCCAGCTACCGATTTGTTGATCAGGGTTGGGTTGTCGTCGATAAAGCCCAGAATACTGTAGGCTTTCAGGGTATCTTTCAGGAGGACGTCGCGGGTAAGGATGCCCAATTGCCCGGCCCCATAAATGATCACGGCATGCGAGCGCGCACGAGGGCTATGCCTGGCGATGTCCTGGTACATGGATTTTACAAAAAACCGGCTGGCGATCATCAAAAACAGGCAAATGAAATACTCGATCAGCAGAATGGATACCGGAATGTAGAGTACAATATCACCATAGGCATAGGCCGCCAGAACAGAGACAACGGAAACGATGAGGCTGCTGAGAGATACGGTCTGGAAGATGAGCCGCATGTCTTCGAGGCTGGTGTGGCGCACGATACCGTGGTAAGAGCGCAAGACAAGAAAGGAGCCCAATCGCACTACCAACAGAAATAACAGATAGTACTTGTAGACCGGCCAGTTGATTTCTGACAGGGCAAAGTTGAAGCGTAAAATACAGGCTGCCGAGAAAGAAAAGGCAACGATGATCAGATCAATAATGAGTATGAGACGGCGCGATACAAAGCGATGGTGATAACTATCAAGAACGCTCCTGAAAACTTTTTCAACCATAGATCCAGTTTATCCGTTTAGTGTGAGTCTTTCCCTCTTTTATGAGTCATTCTCTGATTTTGTGGGTTCAGAGATTTCTACACATAGGGTCCGTCATTTTGAAACAAAGTGTGGAAATTTATTCCCTGAAAGGTACGCTAACTTACATTTATTTTTGAAATTTCTTTCTATTTAGTTGGGAGGTGTATATAGGCTTATCATGGAACAACGTATGTCTGAATCGAGTCTGCTTTGAAGTAAAAAGCCGTTTTGTTATTCCTGATGGCCTTTTGTCAGCAAATTTCTCAGTGCATTTTCCAAATCCGGATAGTGATAGGTAAAATCTGTATTTCGTAAGCGGGCGTTTTCTATGTAGCTGCTGCCGAGTACCACATCGGCCATTTCTCCAAAAATCATACGCAACGCAAAGGTGGGTACATTGGGTAGCCACTGCGGGCGGTTGAGTACCTTACAGATTTTTTTTGTAAGCTCAGCATTGGTGGCAGGTGGGCTTGCCACGCCGTTGTACACCCCTTCCCAGGCGTTGTTTTCGAGGGCTTCAATGTACATGGCGCACAGGTCGTCGATATGTATCCACGACATCCACTGCTGTCCGCTGCCCAGCGGCGCCCCAAAGCCAAACCGCGCCGGCGCGGCCATTCGGGGCAGGGCACCGTCTTTTTCGCTCAGTACCACGCCCGTCCTGATTTTCACGGTACGTACGCCCAGGTCGGCCACGGTATCGGCGGCGGCCTCCCATTTTACGCATACATCGGCCATAAAGTCGGAGCCCGGTGGCGACTGCTCGGTGTGCTTCTGCTGCCCCGTATCGGCCCCGTAGTAGCCAATAGCCGACGACGAAACAAAGGCTTCGGGACGTTGGCCCTGGGCTTTCATGATGTGCGCCAGCAGTTCGATGGTTTCGGTCCGGCTTTGCACAATTACCTTTTTACGTTCATCTGTCCAGCGCTCGTCGGCAATGCCCGCCCCGGCCAGGTGAATGAGGTAGTCCATGCTGTCGAGGGCGCGCGGGTCTACGGCTTCTTTATGGATGTCCCACTCGTATACCGACACATCCTTGATGGAGTGGGCCGAGCGGCTCAGGTAGGACACCCGGTAGTTGCGCTGGAGCAGGAGCTCGGTGAGTCGGCGGCCAACCAGACCCGTACCGCCGGTAATGAGCACAGTTTTCTTTTGCATAAAAGTTAGTTTTTAATGACCGGCGTGGGCGACTGCGCGCTACTGACCGGTGTGGTACTGGGTGTTTGAGGAAAGTTCTTCCCCCCACTTTCCATAAAATCTATCAGTTTGGGGTACAGGGAATTCCAGGGGAAAAAGAATTGCGTAATCATGGGAATATGCTTTTTGCCGTCAAGGACTTTGTAATGCGGGTTAGTAACCCATTTCCGGTAGTCTCTCATGAATGCTTCCGTACTTTTCTCGATGGATTCATACGTTTCTTCTCCCCGGTATATCAGCATGGGCGGCAGGGTTGCATCCAGGTAGTAGCGGGGCGACGCCTTTTTCCACGTAGCCGGATCGTTCGTGAATGTTTTGATGTAGGTATTTTCTTCATCATACTTTTTCTCCATGAGGTAGCTGTACATATCCAGGCCGGCGGCATCGATCAGAATGACTCCCGCCAGCGGGTCTTTGAGCGACAGCGCCGAAAAGTAGGAGTCGTCCAGAGCGATCAGCGCCGCGAGGTGCCCGCCCGCCGAATGCCCGGAAATATACAGCCGGCTGGTATCGCCCCCGTAGGAGCCGATGTTTTTTTGTACCCACTGCACAGCCTGCGCCGCGGCCCGGGCCATGGCGTCATAAGTAGCCGTGGGGCTGAGCGGGTAGTTGATGATGACGGTCACGATTCCCTTGCGGGCAAAATTCCTTCCCAGTAGCCAGTAGGTTGATTTTTTGCCGGAGTTCCAGTTGCCGCCATGGATGAAAATCAGCACGGGCCGGGCCTTATCCTGGTTTCGCGGAGCGTACACATCTAGTTGTTGTTCTGAAACCCCAGCGCCTGAGGTTTGATAGACCAGGTTGGCTGTGCGCTTGACAGCACAACCCGAAAGTGAAAGCAGTATGCTAAGGGCAAGAGGAAGCCGCATGAGTGGAATGGTTGAAAAAGAGTAACGAAGTAGGATATTGCTAGTAGTAACAAGCCCCGATCTGGAAAGTTTTTCAGGCTTTTTGAATTGATAAAAAATCATTCCCGCCCCCCCGAACCAATGCCTCCTGAAAAGGTGTTATATCTGGTATTCTTTTTCCTGATTCCTATGAATTTTGAACTCGTTTCTGATTATGTACCTACGGGTGATCAGCCCAAGGCCATTGCCCAACTACTAGAAGGAATCCGCCAGGGTGAACGCGCCCAGACATTACTGGGCGTAACCGGCTCCGGAAAGACCTTCACCGTTGCCAACGTCGTGAATGAGATCAACCGCCCCACGCTGGTGCTGAGCCACAACAAAACCCTGGCCGCCCAGCTGTACGGCGAATTTAAGCAGTTTTTTCCCAACAATGCCGTCGAGTATTTCATCAGCTACTACGATTACTACCAGCCGGAGGCATTCATTGCTACTACCAACACCTACATAGAAAAAGACCTGATGATCAATCAGGAAATTGATAAGCTGCGCCTCTCGACGGTGTCGTCGCTCATGAGCGGGCGGCGCGATGTGCTGGTGGTGGCGTCGGTGTCGTGTATCTATGGCGCGGGCAACCCTATCGAGTACAAGAAAAGCATCCTGCGCGTAGCCCTGGGCGAAATCACGAGTCGCAACCAGTTTTTGTTCCGGCTGGTGGAGATTCTGTACAGTCGCACCGAAGTGGAGTTTTCGCGGGGTACCTTCCGGGTAAAGGGTGATACAGTGGATATCTACCCCGGCTACGCGGATTTTGCCTATCGGATTATCTTTTTTGGGGACGAAATTGAAGAAATTCAGCGCATCGAGCCGACCTCTGGCAAAAAAATATCCAGTGAAAAAATGATTGCCATTTTCCCGGCTAACCTGTTTGTAACGGGGCGCGACGTGCTGATGCAATCCATCAAAGAAATACAGGATGATCTGACCGCGCAGATCCGGTACTTTGCGTCGGATGGGCGCTTGACGGAAGCGGAGCGTATCAAGGAGCGCACCGAGTTTGACATGGAAATGATGCGCGAGCTGGGCTACTGCTCGGGCATCGAGAATTACTCGCGCTACTTTGACCGGCGGCAGCCGGGGCAGCGGCCATTCTGCCTGCTCGACTACTTCCCCGAAGATTTTCTGATGGTGGTAGATGAGAGTCATGTGACCATGCCGCAGATCCGGGCCATGTGGGGCGGCGACCGCTCCCGCAAGGAATCGCTGGTAGAATATGGCTTTCGCTTGCCTTCGGCCCTCGATAACCGTCCCCTAACTTTCCAGGAATTTGAACAACTAACCCCTCAGACTCTTTTTGTGAGCGCTACGCCCGCTGACTACGAGCTAAGGCTGACCGACGGTGTGGTGGTGGAGCAAATCATCCGGCCCACGGGCCTGCTCGATCCCGAAATCGATGTGCGCCCCAGCCTCAACCAGATTGACGATCTGCTCTCGGAAATTGATATCCGGGTGAAGCGTGGCGAACGGGTACTGGTCACCACCCTCACCAAGCGCATGGCCGAAGAACTCAGTAAGTACCTTGATCGCGTGGGCGTGAAGGGACGCTACATTCACTCAGAAGTGAAAACCCTGGACCGCGTGGAGATTTTACGCGAACTCCGCCTGGGCGTATTTGATGTACTGGTGGGGGTAAACCTCCTGCGCGAAGGACTGGACCTGCCGGAGGTATCCCTGGTAGCCATCATGGATGCCGACAAGGAAGGTTTCCTGCGTGATATCCGCTCGCTGATTCAGACCATCGGCCGGGCCGCCCGGAACGAAAACGGCAAGGTGCTCATGTACGCCGACCGGATTACGGGCTCCATGCGGATGGCCATTGACGAAACCAACCGCCGCCGGGCCATTCAGATGGCCTACAACGAGGAGCACGGTATTACACCCAAAACGATTCTGAAATCCAGAGAGGCGATTATGGAACAGACCTCCGTGGCCGACTCCAAGGTGCGGAAAATGTACGTGGAGCCCGACGAAGTCCGTATTGCGGCCGATCCGGTGGTGCAGTACATGGGCAAGAGCGATCTGCAAAAGCTCATCGCCGAAACCCAGCGCAAGATGGAAGCCGCCGCCAAAGACCTCGACTTCCTGCAAGCCGCGCGCTACCGGGATGAAGTGGTGCAGCGCTGTGAGATCGGCTCATGGTGGAGGATAATAAAGTCGCAGACTTGATTTATGCTTAGCCACCGGTTGCAAACCGGCGGCAGCGAGAGGCGATAGCTAGATACTACTCAAAAAAATGTGGGAGAGGCCAATCGGCCTCTCCCACAAACGTAAATATTAATTAGATGTGGTTTTATCCTTAATTTGCCTTCAACTGTCCCCGGAGCTCTCCACCTGGAAATGCAGCGGAGTGGAGGTTCACATAGTACATTCCGGCTTTTAAGTCGGCTTCCTGCTCTGCATTCAGGGTCTGCATAAACATGAAAGGCGATGTAAATGTAGTACCTAAGTTAAAAATTACGCCTCCGTTGCTGCCAGCAGCTGCTTTGTGAATGTGCCAGGCGGTGGGGGTGAATCCTGAATAGGTAACATTCAGCATCAACATCTTTGATTCTTCATTGAAAGTACCATCCACTTTTCCAGTAGCCTTAGATGAGTTGGCGGGCACTTCCGAAGCGCCTGATAGCGTAGCTGTTACGGCTGTTTCGGGAGTCATCTCCTCCTTATCCTTACAACCCATTACCAGTGTCATTAGAAAAATCCCTACAAGTGCAAAATGTTTCATCGTCTTCGTTTAGTTTTGGTTTTATATGTTACGCCAATACATACGAGTTGTAGGGGGAAAAGGTTGGGCAGCTTTAAAAAATAATTACGACTAAATGTACAGGTTATCCGCGTTCCTATTATTTACCAAAGTCGGCATTATGAACCTTTCCAGCACATCTTTCCCATTCAGCGTACCCTGCGTAGCTACGGGCACAAACCGCGCGAAAAGCTCCTCCTTATACCAGCGCCGCTGCCGGGTGCGCTTCACGATTTCTTTATGACCCGCCTGCTGATAGGCAAATTTGCGGAGGGAAGCCACGGAGTCCCATACGCTGATGGTAGCCTGTTGCGTGATGGGGTTTTCGCCAATACCCAGGGCGAGCATCACGCCTTTTGAACTACGTAGCGACGCATGGGCTGTGCGGACGTGCCGCCAGAAATCAAACAGTTTGGTGAAGTTGATTTTTGCCCTGGTCAATACGATCAGAGGGCCATTCGCGTCGAGCTCGGCGCCTTCTTTGCCTGAGAACGGCTCCATGCCGTCCCATTGCCCGTGCGATTGCAGGGGTACCATCTTCACCGTATAGTACTCACTTGTTCGGGAAACGTAGTTTTGAAAGGTCGTAGAATTGAAAAAAGCATCGGCCTGAGCGGTATTTTCCCAGGAGGCCAGAAAAGTATACTGCTGGAAGTCAGGCAGGATGCCAAAGCCGTTTCGACCATTGCCGAGCATCTTACTGAATAGAGCCCCAACCGGATTTTGCAGTACTCTCAGCCCCATTTGAGCAAAAGCCCACCATGCCTGTTTTTTGGGGAACCGAAAAATGGTCAACGTGGTGATGGGCCGCGTTGGGTCCAGGGAGCGCAACATGTTAAATGACATACAATCTGACATTTGTTAAGTACAATTGTGTGGAAAAGTAAAAAGGCTGTTCCATCGGGCAGAAGGCCTGTTTTCAAAAAGACCGCACGGATTTTATCCAGAGTTGTAGACATTACACCCCGGCCCAGTGAACTGACGTTTTAACCGGTTTGTTTAGCCTCTCCTGACAAATTAACCGCAATGGCTACGTGGTACACCTCTTGTCGTTTTTCCTGAAACTTTACTCCAAACAGCTATGTGTCAATTTATTAATCATCCCGATTCTTCCGAAGACCAGGGGCTTTGGGAAGAATCACACGACGCTCCGCTGCTGGAAGCTTACTTTAATACCGTTGTGCAGACCGACGCCTCGCTTAATCCGGGCAACTCAGGTGGGCCGCTGTTATAGAGCTACGGTGCTACGGGCCAATATCCGGAAGGAAATTGTGGTGATTCCGGGCGAAATGAAAAATTGAAAGGCAGACCGCTGTACGAAAAATTGAACTTTTCGACGGTAGGTAACTTTATGAAGTGGAACGGAAATACCACCAACCTATGATACAGGCACCCAATCCGGAAGAATTGCATTCAGAAGTCGTTTTTCAGACCGCCCGCAGCGGCGGCAAAGGCGGGCAGAACGTCAATAAGGTCGAAACCAAGGTCGAGCTGCGGTTTGATATACCAAACTCGGCCGTGCTGAGCGACGAGCAGAAGCAATGGCTACAAGAGAAGTTGGCCAACAAAATCACCAGCGACGGCGTACTGATCCTCTACCATCAAACCGAGCGCAGCCAACTCGCCAACAAGGATAAGGTAATACAAAAATTCAACAAGCTGATCCGGCAGGCCTTTGTGGTACCGCGCAAAAGGAAGCCAACCCGCCCCACCAATGCGTCCGTGCAGGAGAGAATACAGGAGAAAAAGCGAAAGGCCGGAATAAAAAGTATGCGCAGAAGGCCGTCCGAAGAGTAAACTTCGGCGGCCTTGTTTTTTTGGAAAGTATTATTGGTTTTCTTTGACAGACCATTCGATAAGCCCTTTACTGACCCTCTTTCACTTCGTGTATGTCAACCATCGCTGTTTCCGAAAAAACCGCCGCTCAGCACCTGTTCAGCCTGCCCGTGATTGTGGCCGCCCTGGGGTACTTTGTTGATATTTATGATTTACAGCTCTTCGGAATCGTCCGCATACCGAGTTTGCTGGCCCTTGGCCTGACCCTGGATCAGGCCGATGCCATAGGGATCGAAATTCTGGATTATCAAATGATAGGCCTGCTCCTTGGTGGTATTTTCTGGGGTACCCTGGGAGATAAAAAAGGGCGTTTGTCGGTTTTGTTCGGCTCCATCATTACCTATTCTCTGGCCAATATCGCCTGCGGACTTATTCCTTACATTGGCTTTATGGATAAAATCGAAGCCTACAAATGGCTGCGGTTCATAGCCGGGGTAGGGCTGGCGGGTGAGCTGGGGGCGGGCATTACGCTGGTATCCGAGATATTGCCTAAAAACCTGCGGGCCATTGGTACTTCGCTGGTGGCGGGTATCGGCCTGATGGGGGCGGTGGTAGGTACCTTCACCGTCCGCCTCTCCGGCGACTGGACCATTGCGTACTTCATTGGCGGTGGCCTGGGCATTATGCTGCTGTTGCTGCGCGTTGGGGTGATCGAATCGGGCATGTACAAAGACATCACTAACCGGAAGTCTGTCATCAAAGGAAATTTTCTCGCCTTTTTTACCAACCGGGAGCGCTTCATCAAGTACATGAAATGCATTGGCATTGGCCTGCCCACCTGGTTTTGTATGGGCATACTGGCCTACCAGAGCAATCAGTTTGGCAAAGCGCTTGGGGTAGTCGGACTGGTGGAACCCGGCCTGGCCATCATGTGGGGCTACATCGGCGTGTCTGCCGGTGATCTCATGAGCGGATTCATTAGCCAGCGGCTGCACTCACGCAAAAAGGCCATTGCCTACATGATGTCGTTTTCGCTGGCCGGCGTGCTGCTGTTTCTATTTGGGGGCTTCAAAACCCCCGAGGCGCTGTATGCGCTCTGCTGCTGGCTGGGGCTGGGTACCGGCTACTGGGCCATGTTCGTCACGGTTGGGGCCGAGCAGTTTGGCACCAACCTCCGGGCCACGGCCGCCACTACGATACCCAACTTCGTGCGGGGGGCGCTGGTGCCCATGAATCTCCTTTTTCTGGCCTTTAAACCTTCGGTGGGCGTCATTATGGCGGGTTTCCTGGTGGGAGCGATATGCTTTTCCATCGGGTTTTATTCTACCCTCACCATCCCCGAAACCCACGGAAAGGATCTGGATTTTCTGGAAGAGTAGATTGAATTATGAATTATGAATGCTGAATTATGAATCAGGGCCGTACGATTCAGAATTGGAGTAATAGTGCGTAGTTACTTTCCATTAGATTTATCCGTAGGGCGCCTTTTGATTCAATAATCAAAAGAGGCTGATTGCTATCAGCCTACTAGCTATAACCTACTGTATGACAACTTTCTCTTTTCCTAAGGCCTTTTTGGTATTCCTGATTTCTATTTCCTGGTTGTTTCCTTTATCGGCTCAGACACCCCTCTGGACCCGCTACGAGCAGCCTTTTGCCAGCAGCAAAGACTACGAAAACCCGATTTATAACGTCAAAAATTTCAGCGTGCGCTTTATTGCGCCTAGTGGCCGCGTAAAAAACCTGAATGGTTTCTGGGACGGGGCCCGTACCTGGAAGGTACGTATAGCCCCGGACGAAACCGGTACCTGGTCCTGGGAAAGTACCTGCTCCGACACCACCAATACGGGCCTGCACCGCCAGAAGGGTACCTTTCAGGTCAGCGCCAATTCCAGCCAGCACGACATTTACCAGCATGGCAGCATCGTACGGCCCAAAGGTACCTACCACCTCACCCACGCCGATGGTACCCCCTTCTTCTGGACCGCCTGCACCGCCTGGAATGGTACCCTCAAATCCACCGAGCAGGAGTGGGATACCTACTTGGCCCAGCGCGCGCAGAATGGGTACAGTGTTATCCAGTTTGTAACGACCCAATGGCGCGGCGGCGATCAGAACAGTCGCGGTGAAGTAGCCATCGAGGGGAGCGGCCGGATCAAAATCAACCCGTCGTTCTTCCAGCACCTCGACGGTAAGGTAGACAAAATCAACGAGTATGGCCTGGTGGCCGCGCCGGTGCTGCTGTGGGCGCTGCCCGCCTCGCAGGGGCGTGAGCTGAGCCCCGGCTACTACCTGCCCGAGGAGGAGGCCATTTTGCTGGCCCGCTACATGGTGGCCCGCTACGGAGGCCATCAGGTAATCTGGATTTTGGGCGGTGATGGCAAGTACACCGACCAGTACGAGCAGCGCTGGAAAAGCATCGGCCGCGGCGTCTTCGGAGAAGAACAAGGGAACGCCCGACCGCCGGGCGTAGTGGCTCAGCACCCCGGCGGCGGCTCTTGGATCGGCGAGGTATATGCCTCC
>CATMVR010000049.1 GCA_950075905.1 uncultured Persicitalea sp.
GATGGGGTTCCTCAGCCAATCCTCATTTTTGACCTTTGGTGCTTTTATCTTTTCAGGTTTGATAAACGACCAGTGAGGCTGGTACTCAGCACCATCCTCAATCCACTTGATTAAAATGGCTTTTTCCTTAACAGTAAGTGACAGGTGGGACTCCGGCGTAGGCATGAGCATCTCCGGGTCCTGCGAAAGAATACGTTGCACAGCCATACTTTTACCACTATTGCCGGGAACAATAGCGTGGTAACTCTTGTCTTCGCCCAAAGCCCGGTAGGCTTCTTCGGCTATATCAAGCCGCAGGTCGGCTTTTCGTTTCTTGGCATCGGGACCGTGGCAGGCAAAGCACTTGTCGGAAAGAATGGGCTTCACGTCATAGTTGAAATCCAGTTTGCCGGGCAGCAGGTCGTAGGCTTGTCGTACGTCCGGCGGCAGGTCGGAGCCGCAGGAGGCAAGCAGAAAGGTGAGGCTGCAGGCAAATAACAGTGAAAAGGCTTTCATCAACTTCTGAATAGTATTCATGGATCGTACATAAAGTACTTTTAAAAAGAATTATGCAAGTTCCCGGGATGGAAAGCTGATGTTCTATGGTGATAACAAAAGTATCCCTCCCACCAAATTTACCTGTTATCCCAAGCCTATTTCGGGCGGATTGTCGATAATGAATTATTGAACTATATCCATGAAGTTGCATTTCTCCTGTTTGCCGCCGGAATCAGGATGCTGGAAACCCAGCTAAGGACTTCCAGAGCCTTGCACAATCGATTGTTCAATGAAGAATACTCAAATAAGTGTCTTACCCCTGTTTTAAAAAAAATCTTTGCAGAAATTTCGCTCCTATTGAGCCATGACCTGGGGGGCTTGTTCCCGTTGCTGGTGCCGGAAGAAAAGCCGCGAAACAGGAATGAATACCAACCCTGAAAAGGCAAACGCCAGAAACGAATACCGCAAACCCACCGCGTGCGCCAGATACCCAATGAGCGGCGGGCCGGCCAGCATGCCGAGGGTAGCGTAGGTGGCTACGATGGAAATGGCCATACCGGGCGAGTACTTCTTAGATCCGCCGGCCAGCGCGTAGGTCATGGGCACAATGGCGGCGGTGCCAAAACCCGTCAGCGAAAAGCCCAGCAGGGTAGTCCAGAAGGTAGGGAGCAGTACGGCGAGGCCAATGCCCGCTACCACAAAAACCGAGCTAATCAGGTAGGTAGTCTGCATACCCAGACGATCGATGATGCGGTCGGAGAAAAACCGTGAGAGGGTCATGCAGGTCATGAACGTGAGGTAGCCGTAGGTAAAAATCCGGACGTGGAGTACCTCGCGGAAAAAGATGCCGCTCCAGTCGAACATACCGCCCTCGCAGACGGCTGCAAAAAAGATGAGGATTCCCAGGTACAGAATATAGGGGTCGGGTTTACCCAGTATGAGTTTGTTTCCCTGACTGCTCCGGTCTTTCTTCATCAGTGACCGGAAAGAGAAGAGTGTAACGCCCAGGCTCAGGGCGGCCACCAGGGCCAGATGCACTTCGATGGAAACACCCCTGGCGATCATCAGGGTACAGAAGCCTACCCCGGCAATGCCCCCGGCGCTCCACAGGCCGTGCATGGAGCCCAGGATTTTCTTTTCGAAGAGCTTTTGCAGGGAGATTGCCTGCGTGTTGGCCGATACGCTGAATATGCGCATGGTAAACGAAAACACGCTGATGGCCGCAATGAGGCTAACCAGCGAAGTAGCCAGGCCAATGAAAGCCAAGGCAATAGAGTTGAGGGCAAAAGCCGCCGTGAGGGGTACCCGGCTATCGAAACGCCCGATGAGCCAGCCCGAAATGGGCAGCCCAATGAGCGAACTGATGGGCATAGCCAGCAATACGGTACCCATCTGGGCTTCGTTGAAACCATAAAACGTCTTGATGGTAGGTATGCGGGACGCCCAGGTCGAAAAAACAAAACCTGATATGAAAAAGAAAATGCTGAGAAAGATCCGTTGGGTGTTCCGTTGCTCCATGGCTGTCCGAATTTTGGTGCAAATATCCGCAAAGGGCCGGAAATATATGTGCCAGGGAGCGAAAAAGGGGCAATGAAAAATATCCCCCGGCCACAGGGTGGAGGGGGGATGGCTGCTATCAACTTCAATCTGTGTTTTTGATGCTTAAATGGCTCATTAAATATGAGTGATTCCTGCCATGATTGCGTACGATTAATTCTGATTTTATTTGTACCAGTTTGTAGGCGGGATGAAGACTACATATGCCCTGGCAATGAGAAGATGGTTTTACTTTTCCTCCTCTATAAGCTTTTCCAGCTTCTGTTTTGTGTGAGATAGTTCTTTAATAGATAGTGACCGGGTGTAGTTTTCTATGGCTTTTTGCTTCTCACCCATGGCGGCATAGCAATCCGCCAGACTGTCGTAGACGTTGGCGCTGCCGGGGTAGTTTTTGACGTTGAGCTGGAAGAGGGACTTCGCTTTTTTCCAATGTTTAAGCGACATAGACATGTACCCTAGTGAGTTAACGTAGGGCTCGGGAGGCAGTACCTGATACTTCATTCGCTGAGTGACGGTATTGAAATGAGTGGTAAGGACGGTGGTAATGTCAAATTCTTTGTTTAGGTAAGCATTAAGCTCCATCGGGATCTTATAATAACTGAAAATAAACCTCAACGCATCATGCGTACTGATCAGCGGCACAGAGCCATGGTCGTCCCTGTCGTAGTAATGGGAGTGATAGGTTAACCCACTCTTTGACGATTGTTTGACCACATCCGCCAGTTGGAATATTGTGCGGGTATGCTCTGTATAGGAGGAAGTATCTTCCTTTATTTGTTGAACTGTAATGCTCGAATTGAGGGCATTGGCTGTGGCCAGATACAAAGTTTTATCCTGAAAGCTTTTTTGCTTTAACACTGATTCCGCCTGCCTGATTAACTTTTGCTTATCCCACCACATACTCGGATCAATAGCTACGTACGCGTTGAACAGCTCGGTATGATGAATGAGGGTATTGACGACCGTCAGCCCACCAAACGAATGACCGATTAGCGTCCGGTAGGAGGTAGTTGGGTACAGCGAATCAATATGCGGAATGAGTTCTTTTTTCAGAAACTCCGTAAACTTCTCACCCCCGCCCGATTCTTTCAGGAAATCTGCATTACCAAAGGGGTCATAGTCGGAGTGAGTGGGAGTTAGGTCACGCGTACGGTTAGTATTGGTGATACCCACCAGAATCATCTCGGGCAGAACGGTATTGCCGTTCACCTGGCTTAGTTGCTGGACCATCCCCATTACCGAGTAAAAGTGCGCCTCCCCATCCAGCAGATATACTACCGGATAGCGCTGGGGTAGAAATATCCCCTTTTGTATTTCTTCGGGTACATACACCCATACTTTCCGGGTTTCGCCCAGAATGTTGGAGTAGAGACTGTCGACATGCCCAACCGTGATACTAGTGGAGGGCGTTTGAGCCTGAGTGGTGATGGCTACTAATAGTAGAATGATTAGCTTTTTCATTGAGGACAGGGGTTAAATGAATGAATTACTGTT
The DNA here is from genome assembly GCA_950075905.1 of uncultured Persicitalea sp. GTDB lineage: Bacteria > Bacteroidota > Bacteroidia > Cytophagales > Spirosomataceae > CATMVR01. Next base: position 3,529 of record CATMVR010000049.1, read on the forward strand.
CTGGTACCTGTTCAACGGACAGCGGCCCCGCCCTTCCATTGCTCCATATAATTTACTGTCAGGTGGCTGAGGGCCTTGACGCCCAGCAGAAAACCGCTTTCGTCCAGGTAAAAGTCAGCGGTATGGTGCCCGGCTACTTCCTCACGTTTTTTTCCTTTGGTCATCGCTCCTAGGTAGAAGTACAAGCCGGGTACCTGCTCCTGAAAAAAGGAAAAGTCTTCGGCACCGGTGTCCAAAAGATTTGATTTCACCTTCTCTTTGCCCGCCAAGGTTTCCAATACGGGTAGCATCTGATCGGTAAGTGCCGGATCGTTGTAAGTTACCGGGCACTGATTCTGAATGGAGACTTCCGCCGTGGCACCAGCGCTTTGGGCGATATGCGTGGCTATTTCCTGAATGCGATGGTGGACGAATTGCTGAGTCTCCGGACTAAATGTTCGAATGGTGCCGATCAGGGTGGCCTCCTCCGGAATGATATTCACCCGGTTACCTCCCTGAATGGCACCCACAGTCACCACGGCGGGGGCTTTGACTAGGTTGACATTGCGGCTTACGATGGTCTGTAACCCGATGAGCACCTGAGCCGCCGTGACCATAGGATCTACCCCGCCCCAGGGGTAAGCCCCGTGAGAGCCTTTCCCTTTGATCTTTATTGAATAGTTGTCGCTGGCCGCCATCAAAGCACCGGAGCGGTAAATCAGCGTGCCCACTTCTGTATTTGCGCTCATGTGCAGACCGAATATGGCATCTACCCTGGGGCTATCCAGTACCCCTTCTTTTACCATCAGTTTAGCTCCGCTATCTTCTCCCGTGGGAGTTCCCTCCTCGGCGGGTTGAAAAATAAACTTGACGGTGCCTTTCAGCTCGTTTTTGTTTGCAGCCAGTACCTCGGCCACGCCCATCAGAATGGCTACGTGGGCATCGTGCCCGCAGGCGTGCATTACGCCGGTAGACTGCCCGTTGAATTCGGTGGTGACGAGCGACTTAAACGGCACATCCGTCCGTTCGGTGATGGGCAGGGCGTCCATGTCGGCCCGGAGGGCCACCACTGGTCCCGGTTTGCCCCCTTTGAGTAAGCCCACTACGCCCGTGTGTGCCACCCCAGTTTTCACCTCCATGCCCAGCGACCGTAGGTGGGTCGCTACTTTTTCGGCGGTACGAAACTCGCGGTTGCCCAGTTCGGGGTGCTCATGGATGTCGCGCCGCCATTCGATGACCTTTTGCTCGATGGCTTCGGCTTTCTGGTCGAGTCGGGTTTTTAGTGGCTGCGATTGAGCAAACAGGCCGGAAATGAATACAATGAGGAGTATACTTGTCTGTAAAGTTTTCATGTGAGTCGGTTCTGTCCAATTTATTGCTAACTTTTTGAACTCTGAGGCTAATCCCCTTTTGGTATTGAGGTTAGGCCAGACGCGGCAGTTTTACGGCCTAAATAGAGGTTAAACCATTCGATGGTGCGTTCCCATACATCCTGCATAAACTTAGGCTCTGTGAACCCATGTGCTTGCCGGGGGTAGGTCACCATCTGGGTAGGTACGCCAAGCCGTTGCAAGCCCCGGTGCAGTTGAAATCCTTGTTCGGGTGGTACCCGGTCATCGGCCATGCCGTGGATGACTAGTGTGGGTGTTTTGGCTTTTTTGATATGGGACATAGGCGAATGCTGGTTATAAACGTCCTGATCATCCCAGAAATCTCCACCGAAGTAAAAGACCAAATGATTCGGTACATCAGTGGTACCGTTAAGGCTTACCAGATTCGTGACAGCTGCCCCCGCCATTACTGCCTTAAACCGGTTCGTTTTGGTGATTATATTGGCCGTCATATACCCCCCATAGCTCCAACCGGTCCCAACCAGGCTATCCGGGTGGGCTAGCCCCATGTCGATGACCTTGTCTACCCCCGCCATCAGATCCTCGTAGTCGTTATTGCCCCAATCGCGGTAGTTGGCCATCCGGAACTCTGCTCCGTAGCCGGTACTGCCACGGGGATTAGGGCGCAGCACAAAATAACCCTTTTGCGCGAAGGCCTGTATCGGATAGGCAGCTATCCCGGCTGTATAGGTTTGCGCGAAAACGCCCGCCGGACCACCATGCACATTCAGCATCAGCGGGTACTTCCGGCCGGGCTGGTAGTTGGCCGGATAGGTCAGCAGACCTTCAATCGTATATTTTCCGTCTTTGGCCTTCCAGCTTACCAGTTCGGTACGGGCATGGGTTTTACCCTTTAAAAAATCACTATGAATATTGGTCAGTTTACGGCCGGTGGGACTGGTAAGGTTGGCCAAGTACACCTCAGTTGGTGTTTCGGGGGTCTCATACAGGTACACCATATCACCTTTTCTGTTTTGCATAAATGTATAAGCTATACCCTTTTCAGGAACAGTCCAACGAGAGAGGGCTCCTCCCGCCGCTGAAAGCAGGTAAAAGCCTGTTTGAGAACCCAACGCTTCCTGGATCAAGACTGAACGGCTGTCTGGCGTCCAGCCAACAATCAATGGACTATCATCAGGAGTTCGATTTAACTTTTGTGCAATACCACCAACAGCCGGTATAATATATACCTCATCCTTTCTTGTATGGTCAGTAATCCCACCATCCGAAACATAGGCAATAGACCTGCTGTCTGGGGAATAAACCGGATTTGTGTCCATGCCCTTGCTGGCTACGAGCAGTTGTACGGTTCCACTATCAGCCGGTACGGTATAAATATCATTATCTCTCCGAAAGTTAATCCAGGCACTGGGTTGGTGGGCAAAGGCAATAGCCTTACCATCCGGTGCCCAGTCGAACATCGTAACGTGGAAGGCACCTTTCGTCAGCCGCTTTACCGGGTACTGGCCCTTTTCATCTTTTGCGAGGCTTACTGTATACAGGTGAGCGTTCCGAAAGTCATCTACAACGGACCAGTCCCGGCGCTCCTTGCGGCCTTTCTCCTCCTGGTCGGTGAGCGGCTCGGCCATGGTAAAGGCAAGGCGTTTGCTGTCGGGGGCCCATTGGTAAGTGCCAATGTTTTCCTTCACCGTCGTAATAGGCCAGGCTTCTCCGCCCGACAACCGCAGCAGGTACAACTGATTTTTACCATCTTTTCCCCGCGCTGAGGTATAGCTCAGATACTGCCCGTCGGGCGAGAATTGCGGATTGGTACAGGATTTATCGCCGAAGGTAAACTGAGCATTGATTTTACCATCGGTACTAACGACATAAATGTGCGTTAGGAAATCTGATGTTTCGCCTTCCATGCGGGCGGTCGCTACGGTATACGCTACCAGCCGTCCGTCTTCCGATAGGGCAGGGCTAGACACTCGTTTGTATTTGATAATCTCGGCCGGCGTCCAGGGAGTCTGGGCCAGTGAACTGGTCAGGAGACAGCTCAGAAAGAGTACTGTTAGAAAATGTGTTTTCATGATTGACAGGATTTAGGAATTAAGATTTAGTAAGCATCGACCCACATCTCACTCTCCCTTCTTTCCAGCACTCCCCACCGGGGTCAACTGATACCCCTGCTGCTGGGCCACGCTGAGCCGGTCGTAGTAGATGCGACTTCGTACCAGTTTACCTTCCCGCACCTGTGCCTGTATGTGATAGGGGAAAGTAATTTTTTTGCCATTCTGGGTAAAGGAGTAATCTCCCCAGACAGACACCCAGTCGCCCGTGAAAGGACCCTCTTTTACCCGGAATGTATTAGCGACTGCGGTCACTCTGCGGTTTTGCTGTGTCTTGTAGTTTTGCTGCCAAATCTCCATATCCTGATTCAGCGTGGTTGAGTCGGTCAGGGAGGGACCGTAGTTTTTGTAGTTCGGCAGGGCCAGGCTTCGTGCTTTGTCCTGATTACCAGAGACGATAGCCTGGATGTAGTCCGTAACAACTTTGATGTCCCGGTCGGCGTTGGGGTTTTCGGCAACTGTTTCCTTGTAGGACTGCGCTCTTGACGAGTTTGAGAATGAACAAAGCGTGGCTACCAGTAGGGTAACGGAGAGGAAAAGGTTCGTCGTTTTCATAGGGGATTGAGGTAGTTTAGGTTGAGAAATACGTTTGTATTAAAAGAGTTGAAAGAAAAGCGAATCATCTTTGGCACTACTGCTCCGCCGCCCACTGATCCAGATACGTTTCCAGCACGGTCAAAGGCATGGCACCGCCCAGCAGAATGGCGTCGTGGAAGCTCCGCAGGCTGAACCTGTCGCCCAACTGCCGCTGGTACTTGTCGCGGAGTTCCTTGATTTTCAGCTCACCGATCTTGTAGCTGAGGGCCTGACCGGGACGGGCAATGTAGCGGTCTATTTCCAGGATGGCCTCCCGCTCGCTGATGACCTCGTGATCCATCATGTAGTCAATGGCTTCCTCGCGGGTCATTCTGCCGGTATGGATGCCGGTATCCACCACCAGCCGGATGGCACGGTGCATTTCGCCCCCTCCGCCCCTGGCGATCAGCTTTTGATAAGGGTCGGTATAGCAGCCCAGCAGTTCACCCAGTGACTCGGTATACAGACCCCAGCCTTCCAGAAATGCTCCAAACCAGCCGTGGCGCTGAAACCTGGGCAGTTTGGTATTTTCATGCTGTAAAGAAACCTGAAAGTGGTGGCCGGGAAGGGCTTCATGAAGGAAGAGTCTTTCCTCGGCCAATCCCATTTTAGTTGCATCCAGGATGGGTATATAGAAGATGCCCGGCCGGCTCCCGTCGGGCAAAGCTCCAAAATATTCGGCCGAGGCAGATGCTGCCCTGAAGGCCTCTGTTTCTCTGATTTCAAAAGGTGCTTTGGGCGATACGCCAAACAAGGCTGGTAAATGCGGCTCCACTTTTGCCTGTATGCCCCGGTAGGCGTCGAGTACTTCTTCCTTTGTATTGTAGGGGTGGTATTTGGGGTCTTGTTCGATGGCTCTGAATAGTTCTTTCAGACTTCCCTCAAAGCCCATCTCCGCTTTCAGAGCTTCCAGTTCGGTGGTGATCCGCGCCACCTCCCGGAGACCCAACTGGTGGATATCCTCCGGTGTAAGGCGGGTAGTCGTGTATAAATTGATGAAGTACCGGTAGATTTTATCGCCATTGGGCAAAGCGTACAAGCCGGTGGTACTCCGGGCCTTGGGTAGGTACTCCTGCCGGAGAAAATTAGCAAGCTTTCTGTAAGAAGGTACCAGTTGGGTCTTTATAGCTTTTTCGTAAGCCGCCGTGAGTATTTTTCGCTCCTCTTCCTGAAAGTGGTCGGGCATATTATGAATAGGCCCCCAGAACACGCTCTTCTGAACTTCATTAAGGGTAGCCAGGTTCTCCATCTGGGGTATTACCCGCTCCACAATCACCCTGGGTAGTACTATCCCGGTTTTCAGTCCCTTCTGCATCTGCCCAATGGCGCTTTCGGTCCATTGGGCAAAGGCCTCCACCCGTTTCAGCCAGTTTTCGTAATCTTTGACTGTTTTGAAGGGGTGGCTGTTCCTGCCAGAACCCAGCTGAGCCATAGTCAATGGCACTGTGAGCATTTGGTTTACTGGAAGTTGGTTTAGTTGCAGCCCCTGACTGGTTAGGCTCCGTTCAACCATGTCGGACAGGATGTAGTAAGAAATCCTGTCTTCTGGATTGAGTGTTTGGGAATTAAACTTTTTAAGTCTATTCCGGTAGCTAGCGTAGAAGCGATAAACCTCATTAAGGGAGGCGTCTGTCCTTTCGTGGAGCAGCAAAACATTGTAGGGTAACTTGTCGTCGTAACGGTTGTCGCCCTGCCTGGTCGCTACTTGAGGATGCAGCCTCAGGTAATCCTCATAGTACTCCTCAAACAATCGGTGCAGCGCCTCGTTGCGGGCAGAGGGCTGGGCTTGTGCGTAGAAGCTGAGGAGCAGGAATAAATAGATCGATTTTTTCATCTTGAAGCGGCTTTGGTAGTTGACAAGTGCTGTCTGGTATAGGTAGCGAGCCATTGGCCATTTTTATGTAGCTTGATACCGGCTATTTGTCCATTGAGGTTGCGCACCGGTTCAAGTACATACTCATGGGAAGAATTCAGAGCCAGAAAACGACCATTGCTCAATGGGGCCAGATCCCAGTTACCGGTAGGATAGATCAGTCGGTATTGACTATCCTTCGAACCTTTTTCGATTTGTATTGGAAAAGTTGAAGTGGCAGTAACGTAAGTACCTAACAGCTGTTCCAAAAGTTTTGGAGTAGCGCCTAGTACGGTGGCTCCATCGGCTGTTGTATAGTTGCTTCCGGTAAGCAGATTATATCCAATTATTTTGGCCACACCCTGTGCTAGCTCCCAGGCCCTTACCAGATCATTGGGGAGTCGACTACCAAGGTTGGTGAGTACGATGACCGAAAGACTGTCGTGAGGTAGCCGCACTATTTCGGTACCTGTTATACCCGTATGAAAGGTTACGAAGTGGTTGTTGATTTTGCGCACAAACCAGCCAAAACCATAGGGTTGCGTACTTCCATCATTGAGCCTGACAGCTTTCCACATCTGTTCTTTGCTTGCGCTGGTAAGTACTTTGTCGGAATACAGGACAGCATCCCACCGGGCCAGATCTTCGACTGTCGAAAATATCCCATAATGGGAGGGTAGCTCAAAATCAAAAACGCGTTGAATGTTGACTAGCTTCCCTTTTTGTATAGTATAGCCCCTGGCTTCGTAAGGGTGTACGTTTTTTTGATCGAGAAGATAGGTGTTGTGCAAATTTGATGGCTTAAAAATTCGTTCGGCCATAAAAGCCCGGTAGGACATGCCACTGACTTTTTCTATGATATACCCTAGTAGGAAGTATCCTACATCGCTATACGAGAACCGGCTGCCAGGAGCAAAGTCAAGGGTATCGGACAGGACGGCTTTGTAGGCCATTGAGGTGGGTATGTTCAGGCTGATCAATGAAGCGAGAAGTTCTGATTGCATTTTTGCAATACCAGAAAATCCGGCAGATAAAGCGGGCAGACCAGAGGTATGGGTAAGCAGCTGTCGGACGGTGACACCTTTCCAGCCTGCCGGAGCATCAGGTAAATATTGATGCAGGGGAATGTCAAGCTCCAATTTGCCTTCCTGTACAAGTATCATGATGGCGGCTGCGGTAAATTGCTTAGTAAGCGAGGCCAGCTCGAAAGCAGTTTTAATCTGTACGGGTGCCTGGTTTTGCACATCGGTTAGTCCGTAGGCCTGGACCTTAATTGGCTTTCCTTTGTAGGATATAGCAAGGGCAAGGCCTGGAATTTGCCTATCCTCCATCTCGGATTCAATGTAATTGTCTATCGCTACAGATTCAGAGGAAGTTAGTAGCCCCGTTTGTGCAAAAACTTGGTTGAGAGTACATACAATAGCAACCGCTTGCCAAAAAATAAAGAGTCTGGTTTTCATAGGGGATCAGATTTATGTACGGCAATAATTTCACTGATGCTGCCTTGGGATTGCAGAAATGTAGTGTGGTCGAAATGTAATATATCTGTTAGATTCTCCAGTCAAAGCGAGCGTTACAAAAACGTTACAATTGAAAATCAATACGCTGAAACAAAAAAAATACCCTCCGTAATTCGGAGAGCAGATGTATTGCCCGGATAACCGTACCGGGTGTAGACAAGACTGAGGCGTTTACTTATGCGAGAGAATAGGGGTTTTCAATGAGTCTCCGATGGCACTGGCCCAGGTGGTTACCTGGTCGAGGCATATGGCTACATTTGAGCCTTCGAGCCGGTTTTCGTCGTTTGGGCGGACCAGCCAGAAGGACCGGGAGTCGATGAGTTGCCCCCCTTTGTTGGTAATGATTTTTTCGAGCGACCGCTGTGCCGCTGCCGTCGAGCCAGTACCTAACGTAATGGCTACGACGGGTTTTTGTTCAATCGGGGCACTTTCGATAAAACCGCGCACCGCCCAGTCGGGCCGCCAGTTGTAGGTGTTGGCACAAAATAGATAGAGATCATAGTGGCCGATGGAGGGATCGTTGGGGGCTACGCCTGAGAAAGCTGCCACGGTAGCGATTTTTACAAACAGGTCTTTTTTCGCCAAAACATTTCCGAATGATTCGCAGACCTTCTCATCGAGGTTGTAGAATGGATCGGGGTCGTATACGATCAGAACTTTAGTGCGACTGGCAGAATTTCCCAGCACCCGACTTTTGGCGGGACCTTCGGCCTCGACCCATAAAGTCAGTAGCCCCCACACTACCGCTACAACGAGTAGAATGGAGCCCACTATTTTAAGTATCCTTTTCATAGATTAAAGTTAAGTCTTTTTACTCTCCCATGGTAATTTTCTCACAATTGTATTCCAGTCCGGTAATCCTGAAAGTACCATAGGTTAGTTGACCATCGGGATACTCGTACACCGCTTCGGCAAAGGTGGCCAGCCGGCGTCCGTTGATTTCCGCCGTTTCGGAAAGAGGCGTTGACCAGGGTAGCTTTTTGCCTACATCCGCCGCGTACCGGTCATTGGACACGAAGTTGACCAGCGCGCCTACTTCGTTAAAGTACAGCCAGGCCGTGATGGTGATATCCTTATTGGTAAAAGAAGCCTTCACGGCATTGTCCTGCACATCCAGCCACTTGACCCTGGGGTCGATGAGCGTAGCCGGCGCCATGCAGCACATGTCATTAAAGAATGTTACGGTCTCGGCCACATCCATTTCCTGCCCTTCCTGATACTGCACCCTGAACAGCGAAAACAGCCGGATGTCCATCATGGCATCGCCATTCTGGTATTTATGGTAGCCTCCCACTGGCAGCCCTTTCATGGTTGCTTTCATGTAGAAGAGCCGGGTGGGTGTATGCATAAAATTGTACTGCTCGGTTGTAAAAGGCATCCACTCTGACTGCGCATCCTTCCTGATTTTGCCCGTAAGTTCTACCTTAAAATTTTTCACTTTGGGCTTACCGACACAGTCGGCGTAGCGCAGGTACTTTTGCACGGGTTCGGGAAGGGGCCGCAGGTCGTTTTCTGTCAGGAGGCTATGGCCAAAGTAGAGGGGCTGTTGCGTGGCGTGTTTTACATCATTTTGGTAGCTCCGGTGAAAATGCCAGGTACTGTAGCCAGCCACAAATACAAAGAGGAACAGCAGGTTGGGCAGGGTACCAAACCGGGCATCGGGCCAGTATACTATAATGAGTACCTGCGATAGCCCAACGCCCACCAGGCTCGGTAGCCACCACAGGCTGTTTAGCCGGGCCCAGAGCAGAGCCGCCGTCAACAAACAAAGTCCGGCCAGCAACCACAGCAAACCGTAGGTTTTGGGAATAGGTAGCGTAAGCTCTTTAACCGTGGTCAGCCCGAAAGCTTTGGCAAAACCTAGTCCGTGAATAAGAGCGTGCAGGACAAGCAAAATAGTGAAAAAAAATCGCATGGAACTGATCGTTTTAGGGTATTAATTAACGTCTACGGTAAAGCTCGGGAGTTATGCGGAAGGGAAGAATGAGAATGCTCAGTCGGAGTACTGATTTCAGTACTTATTGAGAAGACGCCAGAGCTGATATGCCAACGTAAAAGGTACCTAGTCTTTAAATATTGTTTAATAAATTTTAATTTAAATTAAACAAAGTGTGGGTGGAGGGAGTTATAATAGCTGATGTAAAGCGCATCACTTACCCTACTATTAACCTGGTTAACACCTAAACATTATGAATTTACTTAAAACATGTACCGCTCTCGCCCTTGTTGGATTGATGTCTTCCTGCGGAGGTAATCAAGAGTCTCAGGAAGTGACTGATTCTACCATGACCGCCACAACCGAAACCATGGAAGTACCCACCGTGGTAGGTGTGGCCTCAGACAACGAAAATTTTAGTACCCTCGTTACGGCCGTAACGGCTGCCGACCTGGGAGGAACGCTGAGCGGCGAAGGTCCCTTTACGGTTTTTGCACCTACTAACGACGCCTTTGCCAAACTCCCCGCTGGTACGGTGGAAGAACTTTTAAAGCCTGAGAATAAAGAAAAACTATCTTCTGTACTGACCTACCACGTCGTGTCCGGAAAATTTGACGCTGCCGCGGTGGTCGAGGCCATCAACAGTAATAACGGTAAGTATACCGTTACGACCGTACAGGGTGGCAGTATTGATCTGAGCCTGAAAGATGGAAATGTGATACTAACAGACGCCAATGGCGGAACCGCCACGGTGGTAATGCCCGACGTAGCGGCCTCCAACGGAGTGATTCACGCCATTGATACGGTAGTGATGCCCAAGTAAATCCCTCCTTTACATAGATCACGAAGACCGCCGCATACGTGGGGCGGTCTTTTTTTGTGCCCTTGCCGGGAAGATGGCTGGAATGATATTTTGGCGCTTACGGGCAACGAGAAAGAAAAACCAGTTGCCAAAGTTGGCTGGATTCGTTAATTTGGTGATGTACCATACCCAACTACTGCATGAAAACCGACGTACTAACTACCTACCTGGATGAACGCCTGACCTCTGTGGAGCAAAACCTCCACGCCTACAAGGAAGACAACAAGCCCAAACGGCTACACCGGATGCGGGTGGACATCAAAAAAATAAGGGCTGTTTTGCGCTTTATTCGGAATAAGTACGGCCAGGAGTACGAACTGAGCCGCTTGAAGACGGTTTTTCATCGGGCGGGTACGTTGCGCGATTTGCAGCTGCACATAAAGTTGATGGAAGAAGCTGGTGCATCGGA
>CATMVR010000050.1 GCA_950075905.1 uncultured Persicitalea sp.
GGGCGGGTGGTTGTATCCGGGGCAAGCCCTACCGCTGATTTGGCCGTAACCAAAACCGCCAATGCCAGTCAGCTTTTTGTGGGGCAAGCTGTCACTTTTACTGTCACTGCCTCCAATAATGGTTCGGCCAACGCTTCTAGCGTAGTGGTCAATGACCAGCTCCCTTCCGGATTTACATTTATCAGCGCCACATTATCTTCTTCAACCGCAAGTTATAACAGCGCCACGGGTGTGTTGACCATTGGTACTCTAAATGTTGGCAACTCAGTGACAATGAACTTGGTAGGTATCGTAAATTCAAGTGGCACCTATACCAATACGGCAAGTGTAACGGCTGATCAGCCAGATAGCAATTCAGCCAATAACAGTGCTTCTGCCACCATAACTGTATGTAGGGCGGGATCTTCGTCACCTAGTTTTAACTAACTCGGAACCCTCACAAATGCGGGCAGTGAAATGCTATCTAAATAGAAAAAATTTGTATTAAAAGTACATTATGATAAACACACTTTTACACAATAACTTCTCATATTCCAGTAGTGGAAGGAATAGAAAGAGAATTGCAAGTACCTGTCTTAGTAGTAGGTGTGTTAGGCTCATTTTGGCTTGTTTGGTCGTCAACATGCTTGCAACCCAGCTATCCAGGGCTGAGGGAACAAAACAGGCCTCTCCAACCAGCAGTATTGTAAGTGCACTACTGAGCGCCCCCGACCTGAACAGTGGCTCGTACTTCGACGCGCCCGAGGATAATCGTGTGTACTTCAATATAAAAAATGCCACTGCCGAAAACCTTTACTTTGGTTTTGACTGGCGTGCATACAGCACCTCTTCGCCCACGGCCCAAACCTTCATGTACTACCGAATCATGCGGCCTGACGGTTCGGTTGCCGTTGGCCCAACCCTATGGACCAACACGGGGGCTGGTAAAATAGACACCTACGCACAGGCTGTGGCCGGTCCTAATATTGCCGGTACAGTTCCGACGGGTTATACTCCAGTGGTTTTTACCCCCACGGTCAACGGGGAGCACTGGATCGAATTCTGGCGGGGAACTTCCAATACCGATCCCACCCCCACTACTTCCAGTGCCGGTAGATCTGCTGCTCCTCTGTTCGACTTGACTGTAGCCAACAAAACATCTCCCTATGCCGTGCAAAACGGGCGGGTATTTTCCTACAAATGGGGTTTCGTCGCAGTAGATCCAAGTACGTTTGCGGTATCGATTTTAGGGGATGCAGCTCCGGACTTACGTGCATACACGGACGACCGCCTGGTTATTAGAGTGCAATTCAACCCGGGTTTTCAGCCCATTGCTTACAATGTGGCAGTTAATAGCTACGGGGTAAATAACTCAGGCAATCGAGTCGTGGATCGCAGGTCGGTAAACAATGTGATTGCCCCCGCCTTACCGGGCGGTTATTTAATATTTTTGAACAATCCGGATGTCAGTCTTTATCCGGTAGCCACGGATACGGGCAACCCCACCTTTGGTACTCCTTTGTTCGAAGGGTGCGCGCCACCGTATAATATTAATTTCAGCCTTCCGGCCGCGGGGGATGTACGGATACTCTTTGACCTGAACGGTACTACTGGCTACCAGCCCGGAACGAGTGACCGCATTCTGGAAGGGTACGATTTGACAGCTGGCAATAACGTACTAGCCTGGGATGGTAGAAATGGATTAGGGCAACTCATTGCCAATAACGTGTCACTCAACCTGAAGCTTACCTACCTTAGAGGACGATTTAACGTACCAATTCATGATGCTGAGTTAAACAAGAATGGTTTTACCATATCAACCGTTTTTCCCGCAGGCCTTCCAACCCCCAGACTATACTGGGACGACAGCCAACTCACCAACGTAGGTACTACCTGTGCGGGATCAGGAGACAATCAGAACAACACCACCGGAGCGGGGCTTGACAATTCATTGATTGGTAGCACCGCACCTTCTCACGCGTGGAATGGGAACGGCAACCCTACCCAGATCATACCGGCCCCGGCGGTGGGTGGTAATGATGCTAACACTCTGCAATGCGACGACTTTGGTAACGTTCGCACCATCAACACATTTGGATGGGGGCAGGAGAAAGAAGTGACGACAACCGGTGTGCTGGGCTGTCCGGATTTGACCATTACCAAGACTGTTAATAATGCCACACCTACGATAGGTAATAATGTGACCTTCACTGTTACAGCCCAGAACCTGGGGCCCAATACCGCTCCCGGCGTTGTGGTTAACGATGTCTTACCCTCCGGTTTCACACTAGTATCTGCCACGCCATCGGTCGGAACCTGGTCGGCCCCCAATTGGAATGTGGGCAGTCTGGCCGTAGGAGCGACTCCCCCACTGACCATCGTAGCTACGGTAAAGAACACCGGCCTATATACAAATATTGCCTCCATTTCAAGCAGTCTGTCTGATCCGAATCCTAACAACAATACTGCTTTTGCGGTAGTTAGCCCCCGGGGTGCTGCCTTATCAGTTACTAACATTTGCCCGGCTACGACGGTAAACCTTAACACCCAGGCTGCGGTAACCAATGTACCATCGGGAGCCACACAGACGTGGCACACGGCAACACCTGCAACGAGTTTGAACAAAGTAGCCAATCCTGCCAGCGTTGGAGCCGGTGTTTATTACGCCGCCTTTGAGGATGCCACCACCAATTGTTATAGCACCACCACCGCGATTACAGTAACCATCCAGGCTTGTAACGCTGATCTGGCCATAACAAAAACTGTAAGCAACAGCACACCTTTGGTGGGGAGCAACGTTACTTTCACGCTGAGTGTTCTTAACAATGGTGCTTCACCGGCTACCGGTGTAACGGTAAATGATTTGCTGCCTTCTGGCTACACCTATGTGTCAGACAATGGCAGCGGGGCTTACAACTCCAACAGTGGCGTATGGACCATTGGTAATCTGGCTGTTAGTGCCACGGTAACTCTCCAAATTACCGCCACGGTCAGAGCAACAGGAATCTATGCCAATACGGCCACCGTGACGGGTGGCCAAAATGATCCGACACCGGGCAACAATTCATCAACAATTACCCCAACTCCGGTTCCAGTTTCTGATCTAAGCGTAACAAAGACGGACGGAAGAACAACCTTCACGCCGGGTACTACCAATACCTATACTGTGGTAGTGAGTAACGCAGGCCCCTCCACGGCCACAGGTGCCCTGGTGACCGACAACGCCCCGGCGGGTACGTCTATCAGCAGTTGGTCAGCGGTGTTTGCCGGCGGAGCCACAGGTACTGCCACGGGCAGCGGCAATATCAGTCAGACGATAAACGTACCGGTAGGAGGAACCGTTACGTACACCATCAATGTAGCGGTTCCGGCTGGCTTCACCGGCAACCTGATCAACAGTGCCACGGTCGCGCCCCCGTCGGGTACCACCGACAACAATACGGCCAACAACACGGCCACCGACACGGACACGCCTGCCCCCATTGCTGACCTGAACATCACCAAGACCGATAACAGCGCTACCTACACCCCCGGCAGCCCCATTACCTACACGGTGGTGGTGACCAACAACGGTCCCAGCAACGTGACTGGGGTTACGGTCAATGACGCCATTCCGGCGGCCATTACGGGAGCGGCCTGGACCTCGTCCAGTACGGGCTCGGCTAGCGTCAGCAGCGGGGCCACCGGCAGTGGCAACAGCCTGGCGGCCACCGTTAACCTGGCGGCAAGCGCCGGCAACTCAGTAACCTTCACGATCACCGGCACGGTGTCTACCGCCGCCACGGGCAACCTGGTCAATACCGCCACGGTCACTTCCCCGGCGGGTACCACCGACAACAACACGGCCAACAACACGGCCACCGACACCGATACCCAGAATAGCCAGACTGACCTCGCCATCATCAAATCAGTAAATAACAGCACTCCCAAAGTCGGAGAAAACGTAACCTTCACGCTGTTGGTGACCAACAACGGCCCCAGCGCGGCCACGGGCGTTGTTGTACTCGACCAACTGCCCTCTGGCTACACTTATGTGAGCGACAACGGATCGGGATCCTACGTGAGCGGCACGGGCGTGTGGACAATCGGCAACCTGGCCAATGGGGCAAATACTTCCCTGCAAATCACCGCGATGGTGAACGCCACGGGTGCTTACGCAAACACTGCCACCGTGACGGGCAATGAGAACGACCCAGTACCGGATAATAATATGTCGATTAGTACACCACAACCAGTGGTAACGATCGTAGCCAGCTACGACAACCTGGGCACGGTAGCCTCGGGCGTCAGCGTTACCAAGCCGCTGCTTGTCAACGACACCTTGAACGGAGTGGGCAACTTCGATCCGGCGCTAGTCAACATTACCGTGACCGACGCTCCCAACAAGGGTACGGCCAGCATCAACCCGGCCACGGGCGAGGTGACCTACACGCCCAACGCGGGCGCTTCGGGCATCGACAGCCTGGTCTACCAGATCTGCGACAAGCTCAACCCCACCGTCTGCGACACGGCCCTGGTGGTGGTGCGCATTGAGGACCCTCTCTTGCTGCTGCCCAAGGTGTACCTGCAGGGGGCGCTGTTTGGCGTGACCTACACCGACGCCCCGGCCAATACGGTGGTGGACTCGCTGATGCGCGACGACCTGCGGGCGCAGAACCTGATTCCGCTGACCTCGCCCTACGGGTACTGGAGTCCGACCGTGACCGACAGCACCATCAACGCGTCGGTACTGGCGGTAACGGGCCGCAACGCGATCGTGGACTGGGTCTTCGTCGAGCTGCGCAGCGCTTCGGATTCCACGGTGATCCTCAACAGCCGCTCGGCGCTGCTGCAGCGGGACGGGGACGTGGTGGCCCTGGACGGGGTCTCACCGCTGGAAGTGCGGGCGTTGAGCGGCACGCCTTACTACGTGGCCGTGCGCCACCGCAATCACCTGGCCGTTATGACCGCCGGCACGATCCCCTTGACGCCGGCCGGGGTGGTGGTGGACTTCCGCCAGCCCTCGACGCCCACCTACCTGAAAGGGGCAGCGCCCATCAACCAGGCTCAGGTGGTGGTGATTCAGGGCCGGGCCATGTGGGCAGGCAATGCGCTGCGTGATAAAAACGTGATCTACCAGGGCACAGCCAATGACGTGAACGTGGTATCCCAGCAGGTGCTGGGGGCACCGGGCAACACATTTCTGCAGCCCAACTATATCCTGACTGGCTACCACAGCGGGGACATCAACATGAACGGCCGGGTGATCTTCCAGGGAACGCGCAATGACGTCGAGTTCATTTACCAGAACATCATCAAGAACCATCCGGGCAACACGTTGAAAGACAATTTCTTTATCATACAGCAACAATTACCTGAGTGATAGTAAAAAGTATTCCCCGATGAAATGAGATAACTCGTTTCATCGGGGAAATAAATCTTAGTCAAACAAAAAATGAGAATCGGCTAGTAGTAGGTATCTTTCCATACGAATCCGGCACACTATATTTTAACAATAGATAGATTATCTAGAACTTGCAACTATGAGGTATTCAGGTTTATTTCTGGCAGCAATGGGACTGATTTTGTCAAACTTCTTATCCCCCATCTGCGCCCAAACTTTATCGCCCAATACGGTAAAGTACAAACTTACCTACAACAAGGGTACCGAAGTATACACTGTTTGGGTGCATCCTGACTACAATACGCCCAACGCCAACAACTCCAACACCAATGAGTTTTCGGCTACGGCTCAGGTATCCCTGAAAGTACCCAGGCAGTTCGTGATTCAGAACATCACGGACATCAATGGCTTTTGGGAGAAGAGCCCCCGCAAGCTGGGCGACCCGGTTGTGGAGCCCGCCCTGGCCAGCGAAACCTACGACTCAACGGCCCGGTACTACGCCATTGGCAAAGCCCCCATCGAGTCCAACCTGGGTAAGTTTACTGTTGGGGATTCGGTGGCGCTCTTTACTTTCAAGGGGAACAGCTGCTTTGGGCCGGTGAGTATACTGACCCCCCAAGATCCCTTTGTGCAGGCGGCTTTCAACGCCTCTTCACTCAATGTTAGCGGAAGTTTTTATTCCAGATCAGGACAGCCAGCGGGGGGGAATGTCATTCCCCTCGAACAGTTCATAGCTAAAAAAGGCCCGGATGCATTTTGTGACGACAACGCTCAGATCGGCGTGGCCAAACGTGTTGTGAGCTTGGTAAACAACAATAACGGTAGTTATGATGTTGCCTTCGAGATCAGGGCTACCAATACCGGAAGTGTGATACTGACTAATGTGCAGCTGTTTGATACGCTGAGCAAGACATTCCCATCTCCGGCTACGTTCAGCCTGGTGGGTGGAGTTACTACCACGCCGGCCGTTCCTGTCAATGCTTCTTTCACCGGCACCGGCAGCAGTACAAGTCTATTGGCGGGCAGCTCTACGTTGGCCGCGGGCGCTTCCATCGTGGCTACCTTTACCGTACGCGTGGTGGCGGCTTCGGGCTCTTTTCAGAATACTGCCTGGGCTGAAGGTACTTTCAACGACAGAAAAGTAAGGGACAAATCTACGGATGGCAACAACGCAGATCCAGATGGCAACGGTGATCCGGGTGATAACGAAGTGCCAACTCCCATCACCATCAATCAGAATGCTGACGTCGCATTGTTTGTGAACATAAACAACAAACTACCTCAGGTCAACGATGTGGTCACTATCAAAGTAGTAGTGAAAAACCAGGGGCAGACCATAGCTACCGGCGTGTTAGTGAAGGATGCCCTGCCCGCGGGCCTGGACTTGACCGGCAGCAGTGGCGATGGCAGCTACACGGCTGGCACCTGGACAATCGGCACTATTGCTGTGGGTGACTCGGCGGAACTGTTCCTGACCATAAAAGTGGTATCTATGGGGGTGCAGTACTATACCGCCGAAGTATCAGCCATGAATGAGCCAGACGTGGATTCGAACCCCAACAATGGGGTGGAAACTGAGGACGACTTCAGCCGGGATTGTTTGAGCGCTCCCATTACGCTCTGTTCGAGCCAGGCCGTAGAACTCTCCGTGCCGGCGGGCTTTACCAATACCCAGTGGTTTAAAAACGGAACGCCTATCCCCAACGCCAATGCCGACAAACTGACCGTTACCACGGCGGGCTCCTATACTTTTACAACCACCAATACCACCTGTCCGGCCAATGGCTGTTGTCCTATCATTGTGGAAGAGGTAGACTGCTGCCCCGTACAGATTTGCGTGCCGGTGGTTATCACCCGGACTAAACGTGGCGGAAGCAAGCAGCCCTAAGCTCACCTAATGTTGCATTAATGAAACTGACAGCTTCTCCGGAGGCTGTCAGTTTTGTTTGGGCCTATATTGTACTTTTTTTGTGCCGCTCATCCCGTCATTTGAGCCATTCATCAAAAACGGAAGATAATTGATATAGTACCTTGCATAGCAAAGTACCTTTGCATACCTTTGTAAGGTCGATATGGGATAGTATTCGGTGCCATCCGGAGGTATTCTGCCCGACGCATCTATTAGCCATGAAAAATTAGTATTTAAAAAAAAGCAGAGTAGACCTTAGAATTAAACCGTGCGAAAGCACCCTCAAACCCATGAAAAAATTATGAATATCGAGAACGCCCAGGTGCAAATGCGGAAAGGGATTTTGGAATTCTGCATTCTGCACGTCATTTCGCGCGGAGAGGTGTACGCTTCCGATATGCTGGAAGAGCTTACCTCAGCCCGCATAATGGTGGTGGAAGGCACTCTCTACCCACTGTTGACCCGGCTCAAAAATGCCGGTCTCTTAGACTACAAGTGGGTAGAATCGTCTTCGGGCCCCCCGCGCAAATACTACGTATTGACCGACAACGGGAAACTGTTTTTAGATGCAATGCAGGATACCTGGTTGGATCTGGCCGATTCGGTAAAGACCATCATAAAAAAGACCGATGAAGCCATTCAAACCCAAAAACCTTCCTGACTCTGTTTACCCCCCAGACATTCGAAAACATTATCATGAAAAAAACAATCAGTATCAATATAGGCGGCGTTGTTTTCCACATTGAGGAAGACGGATACGAAAAACTCAAAAGTTACCTGGGCTCGATCCAGAAATACTTTTCGTCCTTTGAAGATAGCAAAGAGATTCTATCGGATATAGAAGGGCGGGTCGCCGAGCGATTTTTAGCCAAACAAAAAGCCGAAAATAAGCAGGTAATCTCCCTGGAAGATGTCGGTGAGCTGATCGGTGCCATGGGTACCGTGGCCGATTTCGAGGCCATTGAGCAGGCCGAAGACCTTCTAACCGAACCTTTGCAGGCGGCTTCTTCACGTCCTGGGGCAAGTACCTACCAGTCGGCGGCTCAAGCGGGCACTTCGGGAGCCGGATCCCAGCAGGGCACGTCGGCCACGGCCACACCTCCCCGGCGCCTTCTCCGCGACCTGAACCGCAAGCTGATCGGCGGTGTAGCTTCCGGGCTGGCGCATTACTTTACCGTGGACCCACTTTGGGTAAGGCTGGCATTTTTGTTCTTTGTCATTGGCCTGCCAGCGGGTGGAGGTATTTTCGATGGCGGCGAAGATGTATTTGGTCCGTTGAGTGGAATAGTAGTAATGGTCTATATAGCCATGTGGATCGCTTTTCCCGGATCAAATACGCTGGAAGAAGACAAGAGCATCAAGAAATTTTACCGCGATCCGGACCGCAAAGTGGTAGGTGGGGTGGCCGCCGGGGTAGCTTCCTATTTTGGGATAGATATCGGCGTAGTGCGGTTTCTGTGGGTGTTGTCGATATTCCTGTTCGGAACCGGCGTTCTTATTTACATCATCCTGTGGGTGATTTCGCCTTCGGCCAACACCCTTACCGAAAAAATGGAGATGCAGGGCGAGCCTATCACCCTTTCCAACATCGAGTCTAACATCAAGCGTGGCCTCAGCCTGGACGATACCTCTGGGCAGGAAGCACCCCTTACCCGCCTGTTGCTTTTTCCCTTTCGTGCCATTGCAGTAATCATTAGCGGGCTGGGTAAAATACTGAAGGGCATCGGTCCCGTCCTGCGGGTATTGGTTGGCGCCTTCCTCATTGCGGCTGCCGTCATGTCGCTACTGGGAATTATCGTAGGCGGTGGGATAGGTATCGGCTTGCGCGACATGCTCCCTTTCGGAGATATGCCTCCCCTGAGGCTGATCCAGGAGGCGCCTTCTACACTGATACTCTCGGTCGTTCTTATGGTCATAATCCCTTTCATTGTTGTACTATTGCTTGGGCTCACGCTGATCGCTAACCGCCGGGTGGCCAGTGGAACGCTTTGGCTGACATTGGCCGGGCTGTGGATCGTGGGTATAATCGGCGTGGCTATCGCGGGGGGCATCTACCAACAGAAGTTTTCTCGCGGGGGTGAAGTACTGCAAACAGAACTTTTCAGCGTGGCCGGAACGCCAATATTTGACGAATACGACAACGACGAGAGCGACGATTTTAACTGGGATATGCAGGTGAAGGTGGAAGGCTACGCTGGTGATAGTATCAAGGTAGAGCGCGAAATTACGGCCCGGGGTAGCTCGCAGGAAGATGCCCGCCAGAACGCCCTGAGCATGAGCTACCGCATTGTTTTACAGGATTCTACCCTTCGCTTTGATGAGGAGCCCGTGCTGGGCTCAGACGGGAAGTTCAGAAATCAAAAGGTGCGGATGCGGGTGCTGGTGCCTTTTGACCAGCCTTTTGTGATGACCCGCGACTTTTTTCACGGAAATTTTGCCGACAGGCAGGTGAAGGATCAATACCGGGAAGTATATGAGGACCGCGACAGCCAGGACTGGAAGTACATCCGCTGGGCGGTGAAGCGCGATTCGGGCCTGGTAGCCCTGAATCTACCCGCCCGGTATCTGCGCGATTCGGAAGAGAACGAAAGTGAGCAAGACCAGTCGTACCAATTTGACAACGATGGAGAGACCAGCCAGCTCAACCTCGGTGAGCGCGGCGAGTATGTAAAGCAGTATTCGGCCCGGGATTTTGACCGGATTGAGATTGGTGGAGCCTATGCCATCGAAATACGGCAGGGGAATGAGTTTTCCGTAGCTGCCGATGGGCAACGCGACGATGTGGAAGACCTGGATGTGTCGGTACGGAACGGCAACCTGGTGGTGAAGCGGGATGATAATTATAATTTTTTCAATAACCGAAACAAACGGATCGGACTGGTGATTACGATGCCTACGATAAAAGGCCTGGATCTGTCAGGAGCTAAAAAAACCCGTATTTCCGGCTTCCGGAATCTGGATAACCTGAGTGTAGATCTTTCGGGCGCTACCAATTCAGAAATCGAAATAAACACCGACCGCCTCGAACTGGAAGCTACCGGCGCTTCGAAAGTAGTACTCAAAGGCCGGGCCCGTACCGCTGACATATCTCTCTCGGGTGCCTGCCGTCTGACTGCCACGGACATGGCCATCGACGAGGCCGAAGTGAATGCCATGGGCGCCAGCCGGGCCGACCTGGGCAAAGTACGTAGCCTGCGCAAGAGTACTTTTGGAGCCAGCCGGA
Organism: uncultured Persicitalea sp.; assembly: GCA_950075905.1. Taxonomy (GTDB): domain Bacteria; phylum Bacteroidota; class Bacteroidia; order Cytophagales; family Spirosomataceae; genus CATMVR01. Next base: position 10,495 of record CATMVR010000050.1, read on the forward strand.
TAGATGCTCAGGAATAAAGTAAACCAACGTGCAACCCTGAGGGTGGTTTTTTCATCCTTAGGGAAAGAAATTATTCATAAAGCTTTTAAGGAAATAACACCCATGAAAAAACTATTCGCAGTAAGCCTGTTGTGGCTCACATTCTCCGCCCTGGCCTTCGCTCAGGAAACTAGTCGTACTCTCAAAGTGTCAGACTTTACGAAGCTTTCGATGGGAAGCGCATTTAAAATAGATGTAAAACAGGGCAGCAAGTACCAGGTAACCGTTTCTGGCGAGAGAAAAGATCTGGACGATCTGGAATACAGCGTGAGCAGGGGAGCCTTCCGCCTGGGCTACAAGGACAATGGCTGGCGGAAAAGCCGTGAAACCGTGCGGGTAAGCATAACGATGCCTTCGCTGGACGGCGTCGATTTTTCGGGAGCATGCGTGGCCAGAGTAAGTGGTTTTAACAATGGGCGTGGAATGACCATTGACGTATCTGGTGCCTCCAAGGTAGAAATGGACTTTTCGGCCGATAAGGTATCCATGGACCTGTCGGGAGCCTCGCGACTAACCCTGACCGGTAAGGCAGAGCTCTTGCAGGGCGAGCTTTCGGGCGCTTCTACCTTTGATGGAAAAGATTTTCCGGTGAGAGAGGCCGACCTGGAAGCCTCGGGGGCCAGCCGCGCCTCGGTGGTGGCTAACTCGGCGCTACGGGCCGATGCCAGCGGCGCCAGCCGCATCAGCTACGCGGGCAGCGCCCGGGAGGTGCGATCCAGCTCTTCGGGAGCTAGTTCCATTCGCCGCGCCAACTAGCCTGCTCATCCTGCTTTGATCCACGTCAAGGCAGCCTGTGTGTCTTGTATAATCTACGTGTTGGCGGGCTTTTACACTACCGCCTGAACTACGTGCAACTCCGTTGAAATGACCCGTAAAATACCCTGTGTTGTGAACATGGATAGAAGCGAAGCCATTGAAAAAGTAAGAGCGTACAAGCATTTGCTGGAAGGTCACTTGCCCCTGGAAAACGTCTATCTGTATGGTGCTTACGCTACCAATACACAGAAAGAAGACAGCAACATCGACGTAGCCGTGGTGGTCAGGCGCATTGAGGGCGACTATTTTTCGGTGAGCCCCCTGATCTGGCGACTGAGACGGCAGATCGACAACCGGATTGAACCTATTCTGATCGAGAGAGAGTTTGACGACGACGTATTTCTTGGAGAAGTGATAAAGTACGGTATTGAAATAGCCTGATCTACTACTACTAAAAACGCCAAAAACCGGAATCTTTCCGGTTTTTGGCGTTTTTAGTGAACGGTACATGGAGGTAATGCGTAAATTCGTTTCATGAATAACCAACTGTACATCCGCATGAGACGAAGCTTTCTCGCCCTATTTCTGCCAGGATTGAGTCTGTTGGGAAGTGTACTCGTGCTTCCGGCCCGGGCGCAGGCGCGTATCGAAGGGCTGGGGAGCCATATTCCGGCCAACGGGGTCATTACCCTCATCGGTGGGGCGGGGGTGGCTTACTACATGGGCGATCTCATTGATGGGGTGGATTTTGACCATCTGGGTCTGGGGCCCAACTTTGCTGTGGGCGGTACCTACCGCCTTACCGAGCACGTTAGCCTGCGCAGCGAGCTACGCTACTATCAGGTACGGGCCAATCAGCAGTATTCGCGCAATTTCAAAAACAACCTTTCTTTCCGTACCCGCAACCCCGACTTCTACGTAGGGGCCCAGGCCGATCTGTTTCCTTTTTCCCGGCAGGCGCGGGCCAATCCCTACCTTTTTGGGGGTATTGGCTTTACCTATCTCAATCCCAAAGCCAACCTCGAAGGTACCTGGTACAGCCTGCCGCCTTTGACTACCGAGGGCGTCCGGTACGCGCGCATGCCCCTGCTGGGAGTGGCGGGCATTGGTGTCTCGTATCAGCTCACCGACCGCTGGGGCGTGGGCGTAGAACTCTGCAATAACTTCCTGACCTCCGACTACCTCGACGACGTAAGCACCTTTTACCCCGAGCCCGATGCCCTGCCCAACGACCTGGCCCGGCAACTCTCCGACCGGAGCACCGAAATCGGAGAAGGACCCAATCAACCCGGCTTTCAGCGGGGTAACCCTAAGGTAAAGGATAGCTATATTTTTCTAAGCATCCGGGCGCACTACCTCCTCACCACCCGTTTCTTTGCCCAACAACGCCGCAAAACCCGCTGCCCTAGGTTTTAATTTTGAATGAGTGAATGAGTGAATGAGTGATTGAGTGATTGATTAAATGTTAGAATGATAGAATGTTAGAATGATAGCGGACGCCGCGCGGAATGTGAGTGTAAGCCGCGCTGAATTGGGGAGGTTTTGGGTGGTTGGGCTGGAATTAGTATCTATTGATGTGATGAGCGATGGTGAGGATTAAATCTCTAATTTTGCCTATCTAAAACTATTCTATCATTCACTCATTCTATCATTCAAAATTGCTTTCATGCCTACCCCCAAAAAAGCCCAAGAATCCGAAGTGACCATGACCGAAATGGTGCTTCCCAACGATACCAATACCCTCAACAACCTCATGGGAGGTCGCCTGCTGCACTGGATGGATATCTGCGCGGCCATCTCAGCCCAAAAACACTCCAACCGCATTGTGGTGACGGCGTCGGTGGATAATGTTTCCTTTACTGAACCCATCAAACTGGGCAACATCGTGACTATGAAAGCCCGGGTGACGCGCTCGTTCAACTCGTCCATGGAGGTGTTTCTGGAAGTGTGGGCGGAGGATATTCCGGCCGGAAACCGCATCAGTACCAACCGCGCCTTCTATACTTTCGTGGCCGTAGACCAGAACGGCCGACCCATTGAGGTACCTGAGTTGATACCCGAAACCGACGAGGATAAAGAACTGTACAAGAGTGCGCTCCGCCGCCGGCAGCTGCGCCTGGTGCTGGCCGGTAGGATGAACCCCCACGAAGCTACGGAGCTGAAGGCGCTGTTTGACCTGGAATAGGGGAGTGGCAATAGGCAGGGGAAGCCTTACTCAAACGTGATTTCACCTTTTTGGTTATCAATAGATATCCTGCCGAATTTGCTCAGAGCAGACTGCCCAAAAAGCAAGGGTGCCCGCAGGTTGTGTACTACCGATGCTTCGACATTGTTGAGTGTTCGATCGCCAATTTTTACGGTTTTCAGATTTATAATCGTGCCTTCCGAAATATCGCCGTTGGCGTCCGAAAAATTGGTAGAACCAACAATATCTTCCTTCGTAAGTACGCCCTGCTTGTAGAGGTACATGGCCTCAACCTCCGAAATAGAAATAATGCTGG
>CATMVR010000051.1 GCA_950075905.1 uncultured Persicitalea sp.
TTGTGCTTATCGATGATTTTCTTGGTAATAGCTAGCCCGATGCCCGAGCCCTCAAATTGATCCTTGGGATTGAGGCGTTCAAACAAGGAAAAAATCTTCTCCGCGTATTTTTCGTTGAAGCCGATTCCATTGTCAGAAATCACGATGCGGCACGTGCCCTCGGGACAGGCCCGGTGGCCGGCCGAATCTTTTTGATTCGAAGTTACCCCCCTGATCGTAATGATGGGGGCCACATCGGGCCGGCTGAATTTTATGGCGTTACTGATCAGGTTTTGAAACACCTGTTTGATTTGCCCCCGGTTTATCTCGATCTGCGGCAGGTCGGCGATGTGCACGGTGGCATTTTTTTCATTTATCAATATCTCGTAATCATCCAGAACTTCCAGAATCAGCTCTTTCAGATCTACCTCAACAAACTTGTCGGAGTTGGTGCTAAGGCGCGAGTAGTTCAAAATATCCACGATCATGGCCTTCATCCGGCTGGAAGAAGAGATTATTTTTTCCAGAAATTGCGCGCTTTCCTCCGATAGCTCATGTTCGTGCCGCTCCCGCAGCATGGTAGAGAAAATGAGGATTTTGCGGAGTGGCTCCTGCAAGTCGTGCGAGGCTACGGATGCAAACTGCTGGAGGTCGTAATTGCTCATTTCCAGAGCCGCGTTCATTTCTTCCAGCCTTTTGTTGTTTTGCCGGAGCAACTTCTGAATTTCTTTCTGATAGGTAAGGTCTGTCACGATCACACTCAGGGCCCGTCCTTCGTCGAGCAACAGCGTAGTGACCGACAACTGACAGGGTAGGTACCCATCTCCCTTCTTTATGCTGAGTTCGGCTTTGGAGTCTGTCTGCCAGCCTTTCTTAAACAAGGTTCTGAACGCTCTTTTGCACGCTCTGGCAAGCAACGATTCAAACTGCTGGCCCACCACTCTCGACAGCGGAAGGTCGATCATAGTGGCAAACATAGAATTACTGTACAGAATGACACCATCTTCGTCGAGCGTCACGGCTCCCTCATTCATTTTCTCAATAAATACCCGGTACGACTGGTCGGCGGTTTTGAGCGTAAAAAGCTGGTGTTCGTTATTGGGGCCTTTTACCACGAGGGCATCTACCTGCCCGGTACGAATCGCATGGATGGTATCGGTAGCCTCTTCCAATTGTAGAGAAAGTTCCTCATTTTCTTTCGCTATCTCTTCGTACGTTTTCGACATCTTGTTTCAATTTATCAGGCCCAGGCCTTTGAGCACTTTTTGGGTATCAGACATATCGCCGATCATCCTTCTTTCCGGCAGCGGAAAGCACTTGATCAAAAGCGGGAGTGCAATGATCTGCTCTTTTTCAGCAACCGCTTTTTGCTGATACACGTCAACGATTTCGAGTGTATACTTGCCTTTTATGTGTACGTCGCATATCTCCCTGATATTAACCACGGCGCGTCGCGAATTTAGCGATGCGCCGGTAATGAAGAGACGCAATACGTAGTGCCTGTTGGCATCGTCATTTTCTTCCTCGGCCAGTATGTTGTACAATTCGTTCATTCAATTTTTTTTGCGGGACGAATATTCAATCCAACCAGTACCTTTTCTTCGTTGGAAAGATCGCCGATGATTTTGCGAATAGGCTCAGGTACTTTCTTTACCAGCGTAGGTATAGCCAGTATTTGATCTCCTTCGGCTAGCTGAGGATGTACCAGCAAGTCAACCACTTCTATGACGTACTTATCTTTCAGGTGTTCTTCGCAATATTGCCTGAGATTTTTGAGAGCAGTAACGGACTTGGGTGTTTTGCCGGCCACGTATAGCCTGAGCTCCCAAATATCATCGTTGTTTTTCATCACACTGGTATTGTTTATGGTTAACTAGCCTCTTCGCTTTATTTGCTACTATCGCGTTTACGGGTCATTTCTTCGCGGTTTTTTTCTTGTACTTCTTTCCTTAGTTCCTCTTCAATATACGCCCGGTTCAGCTCATCCTGCATGGATTCAAACTCTTCTTTAAGACTAGATATCTTCGCTTCCAGAACCATCTTTTTACGTTCAATTTCCCGATCCTTTCTGGACAAAGCGTGATCCCAGAGTACCTCTCCTGTTCTCTCAAGCAATTGTTGTGCCTCCCGGGACGAGCCCGTAAGTACTCCGCTGGGGCCTAGAAATACATCTACCAGCCTGAGGCCCTCCTCTGAAATCACAAACTCCCTGATCTGGTTGGAGTGTTTCATGCCGCGCGACTTCATCACGTACATGCCCCGGTTCCGTTCTCCGTTTGTTTCAATATCCCGCACCATTAGCCAGGTATCCACCAGAGAGGATACGTTTTCGTCGGTCTGCTCGGAGGGGCTATTCATCAGTGTCAGGGCTGTGAACATGACGGTAATCTGCGAGTTTTGCAGAAAGTCAATGAGCCGGATCAGGAGATTCTTGACCTCGCTCACCGAGCCTACGGTTACCAGATTGGTGATAGGGTCCAGAATTACCACGCTGGGTTTGAAGTCATCCACCTGTTTGATGAAAGACAGCAGATGCATTTCCAACCCATGCAGGGTAGGGCGCGAAGCCTGAAACCGTAGTAGCCCCTTGTCGATGTGGGTCTGCAAATCCATTCCGATTGAGTTCATATTCCGGATAATCTGGCCAGGCGACTCCTCGAAAGCAAGATACAGGCAGCGTTCGCCGTTTTGACAGGTAGAATGAGCAAAGCTTCCGGCAATACTGGTTTTACCCGTTCCGGCCGAGCCGGATACCAGTATACTACCTCCCCGATAGAATCCTTTACCATCCAGCATGCTGTCAAGCGAAGGGATACCCGTCGAAATCAGTTGGCTGGACACCTGGTGTTTCAGGGTCAGGGAAGTCACGGGAAGTACCGAAATCCCTTCCTCGTCTATAAGAAAAGGGTACTCGTTAGTACCATGCACAGAGCCCCGGTATTTCACAATGCGCAAAATGCGCGTCGATATTTTGTTGACCACCCGATGGTCGAGCAGAATGACACAGTCAGAGACGTATTCTTCCAGGCCCTGCCTTGTAAGGCTGCCCTCGCCTTTTTCGCCCGTGATGATAGTAGTCACTCCTTTTTCTTTTAGCCAGTCAAAGAGCCGTCTTAGTTCGGCCCGCAAAATGGCCATATTGGTGAGTCCCGAAAACAGGCTTTCTATGGTGTCGAGCACTACCCTCTTGGCCCCCAGAGTGTCTATGGCATAGCCCAGACGGATAAAGAGCCCTTCCAGATCATACTCGCCCGTTTCTTCGATCTCACTGCGTTCTACATGCACATGATCCAGTTTGATTAGCTTGTCTTGTTGCAGTTGTTGGAGGTCAAATCCCAGCGAGGCAACATTCATGGTCAATTCTTCGGCCTTCTCTTCGAAAGCCATAAAAACGCCGGGTTCATTAAATTTAAGCGCGCCATGCACCAAAAACTCCATAGAAAAGAGGGTTTTTCCACTGCCGGCCGCGCCGCATATCAGCGTGGGCCGCCCTTTGGGTAATCCTCCCTCTGAAATCTCGTCCAATCCTACAATACCCGTACGTGCTTTGGGGAGAGAAGGAAGCGCTGACTTTTGTGTTTGGGTTTCAGAACTCATTACGGTGGGTCATTATTTTGATAGGGTTTTTCTGACACAGTAAAGGTGTCAAGCTAGCGTATCAGCATAATGATAAAAAAGGCGTACCAGCATCTATTGCTACCGAAGACAAAGTAGCATTTTGATGAAAAAAAGAAGGGGCAGGAGATGCAGGATGGGTAGTTTTTTGCCCACCTACAAATGAAACTGAGCGATCAGTTTATGGCCCAGCGTGTTGAACTCTTCCATGGAGCTGGGCTTCACAAAGAAGTCGTCAACGCCAGCCTGATAGGCAGTTTCTACCAACGACAGGTGCGAGGAGGTAGAAATCATCACCACCGGTACCTTGGCAAAGTGGACATCGGCTCGCAGAGCCGCAATTGTCTCAAGGCCGTTCATTTTGGGCATATTCATGTCCAGAAGCACCAGTGAGGCCTGTAAGTGCTTCTCCTGCTGAATCAGTTCCAGCAATTCAAGGCCATTTTCTGCTTCAATAATCCTGACCTGCGCGCCTGCCTCACGGATGGCCTGCCTGATGAAGAACCGATCGTCCTGGTCATCGTCTGCTAGATATACAACTTTCAAGTTCTTCACAAAGAATGTTCTGAGGGCCCGGAAGGCCCGTTTGGGTTGCGAAAATTCATGAAGGGGAGGGTACCAAAAAGCCTGTTTGCCCCGGGAACACAGAAAGGCAAACAGGCCATAAATATAAAAGCAATCGGGCAAAGTTTCCTAATCGGGCCTATTTTACAGAAAAGCAAGAAAAGAAAACCAGCTACCTGACTCAGTAATCGAGCCGGAGCCGCTCGACGGGCTGATTATTGACCAAATGGCTGTCTACGATCTCTTCCACATCCGAGAGCTGCACATTTCCGTACAGGATCCCTTCCGGGTACACGATCAGGGCTGGCCCTTTGGGGCAGACATCCAGGCACCCTGTGCGCTGGGCGCGCATGTCGGGCAGCAGGCCTCTTTCCTTCATAGCCTGCTTAAAGGCCTCCACCAGTTCCAGTCCATGGGCCTCCCCACAGCATTTCTTGGGGGCATCTTTCTGATTGGTACAGATAAAAACGTGTTTCTGATATTTCATTTGCCAAATATTTTTTTGTGCGAGCGGGCAAAACTATCACTTTGAAACGAAAACCCCGGCTGTGTATGAACTAAAATTTTCAATTGGGAGTTTGTAAATTGTCTAACAATATAGATTTAATTCTATTTTTTCATAGAATGGGTATAAAGAGATAAAAATGATCCGAAAGTGATAAAAAAGCGTATTTCATTTGTTAACAGGTGTTAACGGCATGCTTTTTTTGAAAAATTACAGCATAAATACTTGCAAATTATTCACTAAATATATTTCTTTGATCCATAGTATAACTTTTAAAGGAAGAAATACTCTTCTATACACTCACCAAAACAGAAGGAGGTACAATATAGATACATGGCTCTACGTTAACTAAATCGAATACTTAAAATGCAGAAAATTCAAGTTAGCGACAGTGAGTTGGTATCGCTGTACATCCGTGGGGAAGAGAAAGCATTTGAGAAGCTTGTTCAACGCCACAAATCCAGAATATATACCACCATATACCTGATTGTAAAAGACCAATACGTTGCCGAAGACTTAATGCAGGACACCTTCATTAAGGCGGTGGATACAATCAAGTCAGGTAGGTATAATGAGGAGGGTAAGTTTTTGCCATGGATTATCCGAATCGCTCACAATCTCGCTATTGACTATTTTAGACGCGATAAACGCTACCCCAATGTAGTGTTTGAGGATGGAAGTAATGTGTTTAATACACTTGACTTCTCGGAAGATTCGGTAGAATCTATCCAGATCCGACAGGAGACCCATGAGCAACTGCGGGAGATGATCCAGCGGTTGCCCGATGTACAACGGCAGGTTCTGATCATGCGCCACTATGAGGACATGAGCTTTCAGGAAATAGCCGATGCAACCGGAGTGAGTATCAATACGGCATTGGGGAGAATGCGTTACGCGTTGATTAATTTGCGCAAGCAATTCAGCCAACGTACTCCGCAATATGACAAAAACGTTTACTTACGATGATGTAGTAAGGTATCTTTATGCCGAAACATCCCCTCAGGAAAATGATGACATTGTTGAGGCACTTGCCTCCGATGCCGAAATGCTAGCCTTCTATCTGGACGCGCTTGAGTTGCAGGCTCAGATGGACCTTTTCGTCCGGACTCCCGCCGAACGAACCGTAAACAACATCCTGCGCTACTCGCGTCAATATCCTACTATTCAGCCGGCTGACTTATCTGTTTAGATAAGTCCACCGGCTGGCTTATTTTTGCGGCTATTGGCTCTGTCCCGTTTACGGGTCGGAACCAATAGCCGCTTTTTTATGGATGACCCTACGATAAAATACTTTACATGCTCAAAAAAGATCGCTTCCAGCAGCTCATTGACTACTTTACCACCCACTTTCCCGAACCGGAAACCGAGCTGCACTACCGAAATCCCTACGAATTGCTGATTGCGGTGATCTTGTCCGCCCAGTGCACCGACAAGCGGGTCAATCAGATTACACCGGCCCTGTTTGAGCGCTTTCCTGACCCGCAGGCCCTGGCGGCCTCCACGGCTGAAGAGGTGTTTGGCTATATCCGCTCCGTGTCCTATCCAAACAATAAAAGCAAACACCTGGTAGGCACCGGGCGCATGCTTGTGGAAGAATACAACGCCGAGGTACCCGGTACGGTAGAGGAACTGCAGCGCTTGCCGGGGGTAGGCCGCAAAACCGCCAATGTAATAACCTCCGTGGTTTTCAACCAGCCCACTATGGCCGTGGATACGCACGTGTTTCGGGTGTCGCATCGCATAGGCCTTGCCCCCATGACGGCCACCACACCGCTGGCGGTAGAAAAGCACCTGATGGCTTATATCCCCAAAGCACTGGTTCCAAAGGCCCACCACTGGCTTATTTTGCATGGCCGCTATGTGTGCCTGGCTCGTAGCCCCAGGTGCGCGGAGTGCGCGCTGACGCACTTGTGCAAGTACTTCGAAAAGAATAACAGGGTAATCAAAACCAGAAATAAATAATATTTCGGAGTGCTTTCCAACGATCCGGACCCGACTGGACTCTCTCTTGGTAAGCAATGGCTTCTGGCGGAAGAATTTTTTTGGACTTTCTGCGTTATTTTTAACCTAATGCGCGTAAGGGCAATAAGTGAGTCCCAGGAAGCAGAAAATAATCATTCAATCAATAGTATAGTCAATTAACAAGTTGTATGAAGAGTACCAAAATTCCATTCTTAGTAGCAGTATTGGCCGTGTTAGGTTTGGCTTCCTGTGATAAAAACCTCACCAATGCCGATGAAGACGCGGTAGCAAAGAATGAAGAAAGAATTCAGACCTACCTTTCGGCCAATAACCTTTCGGCTACTCGGGATTCCTCCGGGCTTTATTATGTGAAGCAGACCACCAATCCACAGGGTACCAAGCCCGCTGTAGGTAATGAGGTGTCGGTGTACTACAAAATGTACGCCCTCGATGGCTTCCTGATTGATAGTACCGAAACCTCCAAGAAGAAGCCCCTGAAATTCCCTTTGGGAGCCAATCTGGTATTGCCAGGAATGGAGCGGGCGCTCATTCTGATGCGCACCGGTGAAAAAGCTACCATACTACTTCCCTACTACCTGGCTTTTGGTAATATCAATTACCAGAATGTACCGTCCTATTCACCCATCCGGATCGAGATGCAGCTGGCAGGCGTACGCACCGAGGCGCAGCAGATTGATCAGTTTTTGAAGGATAAAGACCTTTTTGTGTCAGAAACGACCCCGAGCGGCATCACTATTATTCGCCAGAACGTTGCAACGGGCGATACGCTCGGTAAGGGCAAGCAGGTGACAGTAAAGTACTCCGGCAAAACCCTCGACGGAACCGAATTCGACAAGGGTAGCTTTGGCTTTATAACCGGTACCGGTGCGGCCGTGAAAGGCTTCGACGAAGGAGTCCGCCGCCTGCGCAAAGGCGAGAAAGCCATCCTTATTTTTCCATCCTCGCTGGGCTACGGCCGGCAGGGAGCCGTCAATCAGCAAACCGGGGCCTACGTAATACCACCCTACGCTCCGCTGCTGTTTGAAATAGAAGTGACGCAGTAATAAGAGTAGGTAGATAAGCCTGATGCCCCCAAGGCCGATTGCCGGAGCAAAGAATCGCTTGACGATGATTCTTTGCTCCGGTTTTTGTATATTTTGGCTGAAATCCGGCTACTTCATCACAGACAGCTAATCTTGAAAAAAATAGTTCAGCATTTTCAGCATGGCTCCGTACAGGGCGTTCGGCTGGGCTTTTCGCCCGTTCGCTGGGTCGAGCCCTTCACCGTCTGCCTGTACTTTGTGGATGGTCTGCTCGTCGATACCGCCCAGCGGCACATGCAGCGGGAGGTAGGGGAGCTGGTAAAAAGCCTGGACGTGCAGCAGATTTTCCTGACTCACTACCACGAGGATCACAGCGGTAACGTCCGGTACCTGCGCGACAGCCTCCGGGTACCGGTCTATGCAAGTAAACGGACGGCGCAGCGGGTGGCTGACTCCTTTCGGGTTTTGCCTTATGAGCAATTCTGGTTCGGAAAGATCGAGCCCTGCCCGCAGGTCCAGCCGATGCCTGAGGTCATCTGTACGGAGCAGTACCAGTTCCGGCCCATTTACACGCCGGGGCACTCCGACGACCACCACCTGCTACACGAAGCTAACGAAGGCTGGCTGCTGGCGGGAGATTTTTACGTCGGCAAGCTGAAAATATTTCGCAGGGGCGAGGATATCCGGCAGCACATCGAGTCAGCCCGCAAGGTACTCACGCTGGATTTTGAAGTTATTTTCTGCGCCCACAATCCGGTTTTCAAAGAGGGTAAAAAAGCGTTGCGAGCCAAACTGGACTACCTGGAAGCAATCTACGGCAATGTGGCCCGGCTTTACCACAAAGATTTGTCAGAGAAAGAAATACAGGCCCGTCTGGGTATGAAAGAAGCTACTCTGGTGAAGTGGCTTACGTTTCATGACGTATCAGTACGGAACATCATTCGGTCGGTGATTGAAAACGAGCGGGCAGAAAGACGGCCTACGACCGAGGTAGTGAAAATCAAAAAAGATACCTTTGCAGGATAGATAGTGAAAAAGATTCCGGAGCCAGTATCCTGGCTTGCGGTAGAAGCAAGAATTATGCGCATCAATCCCGAAACGGTAGAACGAATCAAGCAGGCCGCCGACATTGTGGAGGTGGTGGGCGACTATGTTTCGCTCAAAAAGCGTGGGGCCAACTACACGGCCTGTTGTCCGTTTCACAACGAGAAAACCCCCTCTTTCAACGTCAATCCATCCCGGCAGATATTCAAATGCTTCGGCTGCGGGGCCGCCGGCGACTCCGTCAAGTTTGTGATGGATATCGATGGCATTGGCTACGGGGAAGCTCTGAGATACCTGGCGCAGAAGTACAGTATCGAGGTGCAGGAAGAAAAGCTCACCGATGAGCAGGAGCAGCGGCAGAACGAACGCGAGAGCCTGTACATTGTGCTGAATTTTGCTAAGAATTTCTTTCAGGAACAGCTTACCCAAACCGACGAAGGACAATCCATCGGCCTTAGCTACTTCAAAGAGCGGGGCTTCAACGATACTATCCGTAAAAAATTCGAACTCGGATATAGTCCCGACGTATGGGATGCTCTCACGCAGGCTGCCCTTGCGAAAGGCTATAACGCAGACATACTCGAAAAAGCCGGTCTACTCATCCGGCGCGAAGGTAGCTCGTCGGGCGGGTACGACCGCTTCAGGGGCCGGGTGATTTTCCCGATCCACAACGTAGCCGGCAAGGCCATTGCCTTTGGGGCCCGGATTCTGAAAACCGACCCGAACTCCAAAGCCCACCAACCGAAGTACCTCAACTCGCCCGAGACGGACGTGTATCACAAAAGCGAGGTACTGTACGGAATTTTCCAGGCCAAGAACGCCATCCGGCAGCTCGACGTATGCTACCTCGTAGAGGGCTATACGGATGTGGTGTCGCTGCACCAGGCGGGTATCGAGAACGTAGTGGCTTCGTCGGGTACCTCCCTTACCGTGGAGCAAATCCGGCTCATCGGGCGGTTTACGCCCAACGTCACCATTCTGTACGACGGCGATCCGGCGGGGATCAAGGCGGCCCTGCGCGGGCTGGACCTGGTGCTGGAAGAGGGCCTGAATGTGAGCATCGTAACCTTTCCGAACGGCGAAGATCCCGATAGCTATGTGCAGCGGGTAGGCGCGCAGGCGTTTCAGGCGTACCTCAAATCTGCTGCCCGGGATTTTATATCGTTCAAAACCCAGACCCTGCTGGAAGACGCGGGCGACGACCCGTTCCGTCGGGCGGCCGTGATCAGTGAAGTGGTGGGCAGTATTGTCAAAATTCCGGACGCCATTCAGCGGCAGATATTCTTCCGCCGCACGGCCGAAACAATGCGGGTGGACGAGCAGATGCTGATCTCGGAAGGAAACAAGCTGATCCGTAAGCAAAAGGATACTCCCCCGCCCCGGGCCAAAGAGCGGCCCGCCGGTCCGCCGCCCGATAGCCCGCACGATCTCTTTCTGGGGCCTCCCGGCGAAGAACCGGGCCAAGACGCCCTGGCTCTGCCAACTCCTCCTCCGGTCGTTCAGCGCGACCCGGTTATACTCCATGAGCACGAGTGCGTCCGGCTGCTGGTCAACTTTGCCCGCTATGAACTGGAACCCGGCGTGTCATTGTGCCACTACATGCTCAGTGAGCTGGCGGGCATCGAGTTCCGGCAGCCCATGTACCAGCATTTGCTGCTGGTATTCCGTGAGTTTTTCAGCCGGGGCGAAATACCGGATACCAATTACTTTCTGGATCATCCCGACCCGGATATTAAAAGTCAGGCCATTGATTTTGTGACCACACGCCATCACCTGAGCGAGCAGTGGCAAGACAAGTACGAGATCTTTGTGCCCACCGAGGTAGACAAGCTGCACGATCTGGCCTTTACGAATATTCTTCGGCTAAAAAAAGGCTACAATGAGATCATTATGAAGGAGATACACGAAGGCCTGGCAAAAACAAAAGATTCCGACGAAACGGATCAGCTGTTGCAGCGGTTTATGCATCACAAGACCATCGAAAAAGAGATAGCCAAGCTACTCGGTACCGTAGTGTCGTGAAGAGTTAATACGTTTCATCAATTTATTTTATCATTCGGTTTATGTACAAGTTTTTCCAAAAAATCAGTGTTCTCAGTATTGCATTGAGCATGTTTGTTGTTTCCGCTCAGGCCCAGATCCAAACCCCGCAGGCTAGTCCGGCCGCTACCATTTCTCAGTCTATCGGCTTGGGAAAAGCCACCGTGGAGTACAGCCGTCCGGCGCTCAAAGGCCGCAAGATGTTCGGTGCACAAGTACCCTACGGCAAGGTTTGGCGCACGGGTGCCAACAAAATCACCAACCTGGTGCTATCGGAAGAAATGATGGTCAACGGCCAGAAGGTACCCGCCGGGGCTTACGGTTTGTTTACCATTCCTACGGCGACCGATTGGACGATTATCCTGAGCAAGGACGCCAACATGTGGGGGGCCTATGAGTACAAGCAGGCCAATGACGTGCTTCGGTTTACGGTTAAGTCCGAGAAATTGGCCAAAAAGCAAGAGCACTTCACCATTGAGTTTACCGACTTTACCCCCAGCGAGGCCAGCGTGGCCATCAGCTGGGAGAATACCCTGGTGAAATTCCCGATCAAGAACGACGCCGATGCCCGGATCATGGCCGACATTGAGAAGAAAATGTCCGCAACCGAGATAAGCCCGGCTACCTACTCAGCCGCCGCCAACTACTACTACGATACCAACCGCGATCTGAACAAGGCCTACGAGTGGGCCAGCAAGGTGGTAGAGAAAGACCAGAAGTTCTGGACCTACTACCTGCGGGGTAAAATTGCGGCCAAAATTGGCAAATGCGACGTGGCCGTGTCTGACGCCACCAAAGGCCTGGCGATGGCCAAAGAAGCGGGCGACGATTCCTACATCATGAACCACCAGAAGGTACTGAGCGAGTGTAAGGGAAAATAGGCTATCAGCTATCGGCCGGGCGGCGTTCCGCTTTTTTCTTTGAATACTATTTTAGGGGTAAACCGGGTAATTCCGGTTTACCCCTTTTATCTTAGTGGCTGTAATACCTGACTCCTGAAACACATGATGCGTTTTCCTGTACTGGCCTTTCTATTCTCATTTTGTTTTTTATTTATCAGCACCCGCTCCTTTTCCCAGTGGCGGGTACTGAACCTCAACACCCAGGCTAACTTCCGGGCCGTGCATGCCCCCCGGCCTACTATCTGCTGGATCGGCGGCAGCGGCGGCACCGTGCTGCGCACTACCGACGGCGGCGAGGTGTGGGACGTTATAAAAGTACCCGGGGCCGACTCGCTGGACTTCCGGGGTATCTACGGCTTTGACCGCGAAACGGCCGTAGCCATGAGCGCCGGCCCCGCCGAGCAGGGCAAAGCGCAAATCTACCGCACCAGCA
Source organism: uncultured Persicitalea sp. (assembly GCA_950075905.1). Lineage (GTDB taxonomy): Bacteria > Bacteroidota > Bacteroidia > Cytophagales > Spirosomataceae > CATMVR01. Next base: position 12,088 of record CATMVR010000051.1, read on the forward strand.
ACGGCGGAGACTCCTGGGAACTAGTGTATCAGACCAGCCAGCCGGGGGTTTTTCTGGATGGAATTTCATTTTGGAACAACAAGGAGGGCATTTGCTTTGGCGATCCGGTAGGCGGGCGCTTTTTTATCCTCACTACTGAGGATGGAGGGCATACATGGCAGGAGCTACGCATGGAAAATCGCCCCGTGGCTTTGGAAAAGGAAGCTGCCTTTGCCGCCAGCAATTCTTCTCTGATTACGGTGGGAAACAAACAGGCGTACATCGGTACCGGTGGAGCTGGCATGGCCCGCGTATTGCGCTCAGATGATAACGGACGCACCTGGCAGGCTTCGGAAACTCCCCTGCCGGCCGGGTCTACGAGTGGTATTTTCGGCCTGCAATTCTGGACTAACAGGCACGGTATCGCCGTGGGGGGCGATTACGTAGATGTGAAGAAAAAGGCCCCAAACGTGCTGCTCACCCGCGACGGGGGCGTTACCTGGCAGCTGATGGAAAGCATGGTACCCGCCGGCCTGAAAGAAGCCGTGGGGCTGTATCACTCGCAGTTTGTCAACTACGCCGGCGGACAGCGCCCCACCCGGCACAAGTACCGGCTGGTGGCCTTAGGAGCGTCGGGAAGCGGCTACTCTACCGACTTCGGCAAGACCTGGGAGCCACTTTCCAGCGAGCCCTTCCACGCCGTAAGCTTTGCGGGGCCAACGGGCTATGCCGTGGGTGGTAAAGGGCTAATCGGGAAGTTTGACAAATTTCCGAAGAAGCGGCGACGGAGGTAATTAGTTATTGGTTGATTGGTTATTTGTTACTGTGTCATTGCCTAAAATAGGTTGACCGTTATTGAACAATCACAAAGAGGATATTTTCTGGCGATCAATGAGATAGCCCCAATAACTGATCACTAATAACCAGTAACCAATTCCCCAATAACCAATCAGTGACTCAGATTCTTTCAATCAGCTCCTTCACCTTCCTGACTTCCCGGCCCGCGAGGTGGTCAGCGATGGCGGCGGCGTGGTCGCGGCCGTTTTCGAGTGGGGGTGGTTCGCCGACCTCCTGCACGTCGCCCGCGTGGGCCCCGTGATCAGCTTCATGCCGATCCTCGTCATGGCTGTGCTGTTCGGACTCGCGATGGACTATCACGTGTTCCTCGTCTCACGGATGCGCGAGCGGTTCGTCGACACCGGCGACGCGCACGCCGCGGTACTCCAGGGCTTCTCCGCCTCCGCGCGGGTCATCACTGCCGCCGCGCTCATCATGTTCTCCGTCTTCTTCTCGTTCGTCCCCGGGGGAAACGCGATCATCCAGCCGATCGCTCTCGCGCTCGCGGTGGGGGTGCTCATTGATGCGTTCGTGGTGCGGATGACCCTGATCCCCGCCCTCATGGCACTGCTCGGTGCGCGCGCGTGGTGGTTGCCGCGCTGGTTGGTACGGGCATTGCCGGATGCTGACATTGAGGGTGAGGCAGTGCGCCGCATGCTCGATCAGCGAACCTGGCGCGAGGCCGATCGGGAGGCGCGAGGGCGCGGCATCCACGCCGATGGCGGCGCTCTCGCGCGGGATCGTCGGTGTCGTCGACGGGCCAGGCGCCGTGATCGCGAATCTGCCCGGGTCGAC
>CATMVR010000052.1 GCA_950075905.1 uncultured Persicitalea sp.
CGCCAACGCTGGCAGCGCGGGGCGCACCTGGCGGTTGGGCTGAGTCACAGCCACAGCGTCTCCCGAGAACCGGGGCAATGGGGGCGAAACGAGCAAACAACCGCTCTTAGCGCGAAAGCGTCTGGCTTGGTCAGCTCCAGCCCGTGATGCCGAGCTCGCGGGCCAGCTGGCGGTCGTCCTGCTCGAGGAGCCGGCACAGCTGGTGGTCGTGTGCCCAGTCCACCCGCACCGGGCGCGGCGGCGCTCCGGCACGAGCTCGACCACTTCGACGCGGGCAGTGACGACGTCGCCGATCTTCACCGGCTCGCCCGAAAGCCCCTTCTTCGTCGAGGTCTCGATAATCGTCGGGCACGCCTTGCCCCCGAACAGAAGGCTCGTCGTGTCCGACTTCGGGTCGCACCCGATCAGCAGCACGCGCTTGCCCTGTTCGGCCATCATGTGGCTGAGGTTGGCGAGCGTGAAGGACTTGCCGATCCCGCCCTTGCCGTAGATCGCGATGATCTGCGTCTTGCTGGTCGGCTCTTCGGTGATCAGGTCAAGCACCACGCGGTAGTAGCCCCGTTGGTTTTCGTCCCGTTCGATCCTGGCGTACACGACCGGACAATCCAGTTGCCGGGCAATAACCTCTACCCCACGAAACATACCCGTATCCTGATGTAAAAAAGTAGTCCAGTAGGCCTTTTGAGGATTGGGCGACTGATCATTGACCAGAAAAAAAAGAAAGGGTCTCCCGCCGGGGTCGGTTTTGTAGGTATACGCCTGCTTCATCGGAATCATTTGGGAACCAAAGCGGGTACGAACTCCGGTAATATAATTTTCCATGAGCTCGTTGGTCAGTGGATGGTACACCACCAAGAGCTGATGCGAAAAATGCGACGACGCGTAGAGGTTGGCCAGCTCCCAATTCCCCAGATGCCCGAGCACCACCACCACGTTTTGCCCCTGCTGGTAGTATTTTTCCAGTAGGGACGTATCACCCGACAGGCGCTGTCCGATTTCGGCCTTACTCATGCGGGGGAGCTTGATAGATTCAACGATAATATCTGTCAGATTGCGCTGGAAGTCGCGCTCGATACGACGTAGTTCTGTTTCTGGTTTTTTGGGAAAGCTACGGCGCAGATTTCCTCGGATTACTTTTTTCCGGTAGCCAAATACACCAAAGACCAGCCACCGCACTCCGTCGGATAGCCGGTACATGGTTTTCCAGGAAAGCCTCGAAAGTCCTTTTATAAGGAAAATAAGAAGATGACCAGGGATATTTTTCATCACAAAATTCTTTTTTACAAAAATAAAGGAAAACCCCCGTCGTTGAACGACTGTTGGAACTCTTTCCAAAGATTAGTACCTTCACCTGTGAACTAAATCTACTCAGACGATGCTTGAAGGAATCCTTGATATAAAAAACGATCGCCGTCTCAGCATGTATCTTTACCGGATGGGTTTTGGATTTTGGTTGTTGTATCTGGTGTTGGGGGCGCCGGCCCTGCATATATATAAGCACTACCGCGAAGATGCCGGGCTACTGTGCATTCTGTTGATGGTTTTTGGCTTCTCGGCCTCCATGGTGTACGAATATTTTCACCATCCTGAGCATTACGTACAAAAAAAGAAGTGGCTGCTCGTGAGCTATCTTTTTCTGGCGGTGGTGATTTACATCCTGGAATTCCAGGAAAAAGGCGTTCATCTGGATTGGACCTGGGTGCTGCGTTGGTTTTCGTAGATACTTTGCTATATCAAGTTCTGAGATAAAAAAAGACCTTTCCGCGGAAAGGCCTTTTAATAGAATTGCTTCGATATACTGTTAGCTAAGACATCAGATCAGACCGTACTGCTACCTGCTGCGCAATTTCCGTTGCCGAATCGGGTAGCGCGGCAGCTTTACCGATTACAATGATGGCCGGCGAGCTGATGCGGCTTACCTGCGCCAGGGGCAAAATGTTGCTAATTTTTCCGGTTACTATTTTTTGATTGGGCAGCGTGCCGTTCTGAATAATGGCTATGGGTTGGTCCAGTTTACCCAGTCCGGAATAGATTTCTACGATTTCGGGAAGTTTGTGTACACCCATCAGTACTACTACCGTAGCCGACGACTGCGCCGCCAGGGCCAGATCTGACGACATCTGATGCGACTTGGTCGTACCCGTTACCACCCAGAAACTTTCGCTCACCCCGCGGGAAGTCAGAGGAATACCCACCGTAGCTGGTACAGCGTAGCTACTCGATATACCCGGAATTACCTCCGATTCAATGCCGTGCCGGGCGGCAAACTCTACCTCCTCGTAGCCCCGGCCAAATACGTAGGGGTCACCTCCTTTGAGCCGAACCACCTCACCATACTGATAGGCGTACTCTACAATCAGAAAATTGATCACATCCTGACTGCAGCTGTGCTGTCCAAACCGTTTGCCTACGTGTACTTTCACGCAGTCTTCGGAGCAATGGTCGAGCAAATCGGGATGTATAAGGGCGTCATATAGTACTACCCGTGCTTTTTGCAAAGCCTTCACACCTTTTAGGGTGATTAGATCAGGATCGCCGGGACCGGCGCCGACAAGGGTTACTTTCATATTTTTCAAAATCTTTGGTCTACACTAAAATTCCTAGCTATCCTGCCCGAAGGTAAGCTCCTGTAGAGCTGGCTCGGGGTTTTCGGAAAGCTGCTTCTCGCGGAATGCTTTTACCTGGGTAAGGAATTCGCCCGCTGCCTGCACAAACTCCCGGGCAAAGGCCTCGGTAGGTTCGTTTTTGTTGATGCTGAATACCCGCTGCGAGAAGTACCCTTCCTGATTGGGATAGAAGGCACTGCCGAACGTCTCTTCGAACTCTTTCACAATGCTATACTGCGTGTTGGTAGATACACCTTCGCCGATCAGCAAGGCTTTGGCGCCGGTAATGAACGTGTTGTACGCATGGTAAATGGCGTCGGCCCAGACACCAATGTGCTGCATCTCGTGGGCCAGGGCCAGCTTTTCGTTGGCCTCTATCAGCGTAGTACCTACCAGGTCAATCATGACACCGGCGCACTCACCGACTCCCACTTCCGTCTTAAACAATTCATCGTGGTCCCAGTCGCGGTACTCGTCGTCCTGTACGTTGGACAGGTCAGCCAGGGGTTTGAGCAGTTGGTAAAAATAGTTCTTGGTTTGCCGGGCGTAGTACTGGTTGTAGTACTCACCTTCGAAGGCATTGTCCATGTAATCGTTGAGCAGCACGCGCATGGCCTCGGGGCCCCGTTTGCTGGGCAGTTTGATGACCTTATCACCAATCTGTCCTTCGCCGTTTCCGGCAAAGCCACCACCCAGCAGTACCTGCAAAGCCGGTAGTACCAGCTTGCCGTTTTTGATGGAACTACCGTGGAAACCAATATTAGAAGCGCTGTGCTGTCCGCAACCGTTCATACAGCCGCTGATCTTGATCTTGATATCGTTGTTGTAAATCAGATCGGGGTACTCTTCCTTCATCATGACTTCCAGCGCCCGGGTAATGCCGTAGCTACTCGAAATAGCCAGATTACAGGTATCGGTACCGGGGCAGGTGGTGATGTCGGCGGTACTGTCAAAACCCGGATCGGCCAGGCCTAGCTTGTTCAATTCCTGAAACAGTACCAGCAAGTCCTCGGACTTTACAAACCGCAGCAGGTACCCCTGATTGACCGTGACCCGAATATCATCGGCGGCGTATTGGCGTACCAGATCGGCCAGTTTTCGGGCGGTATCCGAGTGCATGTCGCCCAGCAGTACGCGCAGGTATACCCCGTGCCATCCTTTTTGTTTTTGCTCAAAGACGTTGGTAGTCAGCCATTTTTTGAAAAGATCCAGTTCAGTAGCATCCAGTTTTTGACCAGCTTCTGATAGAATTACCTCTCTGCTTACCGAGGGTCTTTCTGCCAGATCCTGCCCGGCGTAGGCTATGGGAGCTACTGAATACGTTTTGTTTTTGAGAGCTATCCACTCTTCCTGTACTTTTTCCAGCATACCTTCCAGGCCGAGGTCGTTCAGAAGAAACTTCATGCGGGCCTTGTGCCGGCGGGTACGTTCACCGTAGCGGTCAAACACCCGGATAAGCGCCTCAGTGAAAGGAATTACCTGGTCTTCGGGCAGAAACTCGTAGGCGGTCTGCGCCGCAAAAGGCTGAGCGCCCAGTCCTCCGCCAATCAGTACTTTGAAGCCTTTGATTGTTTCGCCAGCTTCGTTTTGGCCAAGTTTAGGAATCAGCCCGACATCATGCATAAAACCAAACGCGGAGTCTTTTTCAGAAGAAGAAAGTGCAATTTTGAACTTCCGGCCCATTTCCTGAGAAATAGGGTTGCGGAGGAAATATTCGAACATGGCCTGGGCATAGGGTGCGACATCAAAGGGCTCGTCGGGATCAATCCCTGCGGTGGCCGAGGCCGTTACATTTCGAACCGTATTTCCACATGCCTCGCGCAGCGTAATATTGGCATCTTCCAGATCGGCCCATAGCTGGGGCGAGTCGGCTAGTTTTACAAAATGGGGCTGAATATCCTGACGCGTAGTAGCTTGCAGATTACCGGTGGCGTACTTATCGGAGCTGTCGGCGATACGCACCAGCTGATCGGCCGTAACGCGGCCATAGGGTAGTTTGATGCGGATCATTTGCACGCCCGGCTGGCGCTGCCCGTACACCCCGCGGGCGAGGCGATACTTGCGGAAAGCCTCCTCACTGCCTTCGCCGTCAGTAAAGACGCCGATCTTGTTTTTGAGTTCAAATATATCGCGCTTGGCGGCGGCAGAAACGTTGTCAGTGATAATCAGATTTTCCATAATTTCTTTTATAGAGTATAGTCTATCGGAATAGTATATTAAAGGTGAACTAGTATTGTAAAGGGCAAGTTCCCCGGAGAGGAACTTTACCCCGAATTTTATTCGATCATGCAGGCCCCTACTGTTACATTGGAGGTTTCATCGATGAGAATAGCCGCGCCGTTAGTGCGATTTTTTGCGTACGGGTCGTAGGCAATCGGGTTGGCGGTACGTAGCACTACCCGGGCTACGTCGTTGAGTTTCAGGGTATCGATGTCTTCCAGCTGTTCATAGCTATTGATGTCGATACGGTAGTCGATGCTACGAACCGAGCAGCGCGTGCGGCTCGTGCCGTGTTGCAGGGTAAATTTGCTGCCTACTTTCAACTCTTTGCGGTCATCCATCCAGCAGATCAGCGTTTCCAGATCCTGACTCACAACGGGCTGGGCAGCTTCGGAAGCAACAATCAGGTCACCACGGCTGATATCAACATCATCGTCCAGAATCAGGGTAGCCGATTGGGGAGCGGATGCTTCCTCTACTTCCTGTCCGGCTATTTCTACGCGGGCAATGGTAGAACTCACCTCCGAAGGAAGTACTGTGATACGGTCGCCTTTGCGGAAGGTGCCGCTCCTGATGCGTCCGGCATAGCCGCGGTAGTCGTGCAGTTCGGGAGTTTGGGGACGTATAACGTACTGTACCGGAAAACGGCCGTCCGTCAGATTCAGGTCGTTGAGTACGTTTACGTTTTCCAGCACCGAAACCAGCGTATCGCCTTTGTACCAGGGCATATTCGCTGATGGGTCTACAATATTGTCGCCATTCAGCGCGCTGACCGGAATGATTTTCAGGTCTTTAATTTTCAGTTTCTGGGCCAATTCCTGGTAGGTCTTCGCTATTTCAAGAAAGCGATCCTCCGAGTACTCTACCAGATCCATTTTATTGATAGCTACCACCACATGAGGAATCCCCAGCATGGAAGCTATAAGCGAATGCCGGCGGGTTTGCTCTACTACGCCCTGCCGGGCGTCTACCAGAATAATGGCGAGATCGGCGTTGGAGGCGCCCGTCACCATGTTGCGGGTATACTGAATATGCCCTGGCGCGTCAATGCTGATAAACTTCCGCTTTGGCGTCTGAAAGTACTTGTAGGCTACGTCGATAGTAATGCCCTGCTCGCGCTCGGAGCGGAGGCCGTCGGTCAGGAGGGCCAGGTCAATTTCTCCGGCATTGCGGGTTTTGCTGGCCTTTTCGATGGCTTCCATCTGATCGGCCAGGATATTTTTTGTATCAAAAAGCAGGCGGCCAATGAGCGTACTTTTGCCGTCGTCTACGGAGCCTGCGGTAATAAATCGTAGTAAATCCACCTGTATTAATTTTGAATGAGTGAATAGAGTTTATAGTCAAAAGTTTAGGAGTTCATATTTCATTTGAGACCTGTCTCGCTCTACTTTAAACTTTTTACTCTTTTATTTTAAACTCCTTAAAAGTACCCTCCTTTCTTCCGATCCTCCATGGCGGCTTCGGTTTGCTGGTCGTCGATGCGGGTTTCGCCGCGCTCGCTGATGCGAGAGATCGTGATCTCGGCTACTACTTCGTCGAGCGTAGCGGCGTCTGATTCTACCGCCGCCGTACAGGTCATATCACCTACCGTCCGGAAACGAACCCGGCGCGTCACAATCTGATCGTTCTCATCGGGCTGAATGACCGGCGTGTTATTCAACAGGCGGCCATCGCGCAGAATGCACTCGCGCTCGTGGGCGAAGTAGATGCTGGGCAGATCAATGTTTTCCCGTTTAATGTACGACCATACGTCCAGCTCCGTCCAGTTAGAGATCGGGAACACCCGCACGTTCTCTCCTTTGTGAATGCGGCCGTTGAACAGGTTCCACAATTCAGGACGCTGCCGCTTGGGGTCCCACTGTCCGAACTCATCGCGGAACGAGAAAATCCGCTCCTTGGCCCGGGCTTTCTCCTCATCGCGGCGGGCACCACCAATACAGGCATCAAATTCAAATTCCTCAATGGTATCGAGCAGGGTATAGGTTTGCAGCCAGTTGCGGCTGGCATTTTTGCCCGTAGGCTCCTGTAATCCCTTGGCTTTGATGGTATCTTCCACGTAGCGAACCACCAACTTAGCCCCGATTTTCTCCACCAGCTCGTCGCGGTAGCGGATGGCCTCCTCAAAGTTATGGCCGGTGTCTACGTGTACCAGCGTAAAAGGAATCTTGGCCGGAGCAAAGGCTTTCTGGGCCAGACGAACCAGCGTAATGGAGTCTTTTCCTCCCGAAAATAACAGGGCGGGCCGCTCAAACTGTCCGGCCACTTCGCGCATGATGTAGATGGCCTCGGCTTCGAGCTGATCGAGGTAATCCAGGCGTTCGATGGACTTGGCGGGTTGGATTTCTTCTTTGGTCAATGACATGATTTACTTTGTAGGTATCAGGCAACAGGTTTCAGCCGTTAGCCTTTTGTTTGTATTGATTGATCACTTCAAGATCTGGATTGATTTACTTACGCCCGATTCACTTTTATCTGGCGTGCAGGCCGCACTCTTTTTTGCTTTCATCTTCCCACCACCAGCGGCCGGCGCGGAAGTCTTCCCCCTCCTGAATGGCCCGCGTGCAGGGCGCGCAGCCGATGCTCACGAAGCCTTTTTCGTGCAGAGGGTTATAGGGTACATTGTTGCCTTTTACATACTCCTTCACTTGCCCAAATTCCCAATCAATGATGGGGTGGAATTTGAACAGCTGATGGGCTTCGTCCCATTCTATGGGCGCCATGGTTTGCCGGTTGCCCGACTGACTGGCCCGGATGCCGGTTACCCATATTTTTACCCCTTCCAGAGCGCGGTTGAGAGGCTCTACCTTCCGGATAAAACAGCACTCCTTGCGGTTTTCTACCGACTCATAAAAGCTGTATGGCCCCTTTCCATTCAAAAGATTTTCTATTGCCTCATGCTTCGGGAATACCACTTCCAGCCTGGTATCGTAGCGTTTGTTGGTCCGTTGCAGGGTCTTGTAGGTCTCTTCAAAAAGCCGACCGGTGTCGAGGGTGAATATGCGTACAGGCAGGCTGTTGGCCAGGATCATATCGGTAATGACCTGATCTTCGTAGCCCAGGCTACTGGAAAAGGACACCTGACCTGGAAACAACTCCGTCAGCGTACGTAGCGCTTCAACTTCGCTTTTTCCTTCAATGGCTTGAAGTAAAGATTCAACCGTGAAGTTTTCGCTGGCTATCATGCTTTTTATTTGTTAATATTTACTGGTTTTATTTGATTATCTGAATGTTAGGCTGAGTGGGCAGCATGAGTATATTCACCTCTTTCAATGAGTATCTATCACTTCACCTCCTCATTCACTATCCCCGCACTTACCTCTGCTGCCTGCGTGAAATCCTCGATCAGATCCTCCACATCTTCGAGTCCAACTGAAATCCGGATCAGTCCTGTGGTAATACCCAACGCGGCTTTTTCTTCGGGTTTCAGCTTGGAGTGGGTCGTGGTATAGGGGTTCGTCACAATGGTACGCGTATCGCCCAGGTTGGACGAAAGCGACGGAATCTGTAAAGCTTTCATAAAGGCCGACACCCTCTCAAAGCCACCTTCCAGATCAATGGTTACGATGGCCCCACCAGCGCTCATTTGCTGTTTGGCCAACTCGTACTGAGGGTGTGATTCCAGAAACGGATAGTTTACCTGTTTTACCTCGGGGTGCTTTTCCAGCGCCTGAGCCAGTTTCAGGGCATTGGCGCAGTGCCGCTCCATGCGTAAGTCCAGCGTTTCGAGGCTTTTGGAAAGTACCCAGGCGTTGAAAGGCGACATGGACGGCCCGGTCTGCCGACAGAAAAACCGTAAAGGCTTGATGTATTCGGCGGTACCTACCACAACCCCGCCCAGCACGCGGCCCTGACCTTCCATAAACTTGGTAGCCGAATGCACCACCAGATGGGCACCAAACTCTGCAGGGGTTTGCAGCGCCGGGGTAGCAAAACAGTTGTCAACGTTAAAAATCAATCCGTGTTTTTTACACAGTCGGCCAATCATGGCCAGATCCACCAGTTCCAGGCCGGGGTTGGAAGGAGTTTCTACGTACACCATCCGGGTATTAGGCTGCACGGCGGCTTCCCAGGCAGCTTCGGGAGCGGAGGCGTCGAGGTAGGTATGCGTGATACCCCACTTACTCAGGATCTGCGTGATAATCTGGTGAGCTGAGCCAAACAGCGCCCGGCTAGCAATGAGGTGATCGCCCGATTGGAGGATACCCGCCAAACTGGCAAACACCGCAGCCATGCCCGTGGCCGTGGCCACGCCATCCTCGCAGTCTTCCAGCATACATACCTTATCTACAAACTCCTGTACGGTAGGGTTGGAAAATCGACTGTAGAGGTTGCCCTGCTCGGTTTCGTCAAAAAGTGCCTTACCCTGCTCGGCGGTCTCAAAAGTGAAACTACTTGTCAGGTACAGGGGCGTAGAGTGCTCGCGAAACTGCGATTGCTGGGTTTGCGTACGGATGGCTTTGGTTTGCTTTTTCATGCGAATTATTAAAGAAGATTACTCAATACGACCATATAAATAATCCTCAAACTTACCACAATTACGACGATTCCGACCAGAATCATCATGGTTTTTATGGGTAAACGGCGCGACAGATTGGCCGCAATCGGCGCCGCTACCATTCCACCCAGGATCAGACCTACGATCACCTGCCAGTGCGAAAAACCAATGAGTGTTATGAAGGTGACCGAACTAGCCAGCGACACAAAAAACTCCGTTAGGTTCACCGACCCGATGGTGTACTTGGGGTGACGGCCCCGGGCAATGAGCGTGGAGGACACAATGGGCCCCCAGCCGCCGCCACCAATGGCATCCATTGAGCCACCTAGCATGGCCAGCCAGCCGATCTTGGTAAAGGGACGCTTTTCAATGCGCTTTTTAAGCGCTTTTTTAACGATCAGAATGCCCAGAATAAGCGTATAACCCGCCACAATGGGCTTGATAATGTAAATATATTCTTCCAGGGACGTCAGTACGTAGGCACCCACAATGGCACCAATCACCCCGGGAATAAGCAAAGTCTTGAAAAGCTTGCTGTTGACGTTCCCAAATTTCAGGTGCATATAGCCTGATACCCCACTCGTAAAAATCTCCGAAGAGTGTACGCTGGCGCTCGCCACGGAAGGCGGCACCCCAAGGGTGAGCAAAAACGTAGTGGCAGTGACTCCGTAGGCCATGCCCAGGGCACCGTCGATCATTTGGGCAATAAAGCCGCCCATGAGGTAGTAGAAAAAGTCCTCGTCTTCCAGCAAACTCGACCAGACAACACCCAGCCGATCTACACTCACGTAACTAAACAGAAGATGGCCTACTACCATCAGCGCTAGGGCAGAAAACAGGTTGACAGCTATTTCGGTCCGGCTACGCTGCCGGGTAATGACTTCAAAAATTCGGTTGGTCAGACGGCGCCGCCCGGTTTCTATAATAGTACTTTTAGGAGATTCTGTTAAATTATACTTATCCCTATCGGCTTTGTATACTAAATTGCTAAACACTTCGTCTGATTCAGCTGGTAGATCGGGTAGCAATACAGTATACCCCTGCTGCCGGGCAAGGGTCGCTAGTCGCCGGTCTTCGCTGAGATTGCCGGTTGCTATCTTCACTGCGTTCAATGGCAGCCAGTCGGCCGAAATGGCTTTATCCTGAATAGACGTGTCAAGTGGGGGCGTTTCCAATAGTCTATTAAGTATAGTAAATTAGTAGAGTATATCGTCAAAAATTTAGGACTTGAAAAAGTCCTTTCGCAAACCTACAACCGAATTGTTGATTTTCCAAGAATACTCCCTGCGAAAATTTATTCGTTGTAAATGTAGAGACGCGTGATTTGGAGCAAATCCGGCATGTATCCGACAAAATCGGCGCAAAGTTTCTATTTTTGAAAAAATTCATCAACATTAAAAAATCATGCAGGAAGACGTATTTATAGTAGCAATGGCCCGGACGCCGGTCGGCAGTTTTGGCGGAGCGTTGGCTTCATTTTCGGCTACCCAACTGGGAGGTCTGGCCATTCGGGGGGCCTTGGATAAAATAAGCCTGGATGCGGCTGCGGTAGAAGAAGTATACATGGGCAATGTGGTGTCGGCCAACCTGGGACAGGCACCGGCCCGGCAGGCGGCTATTCTGGGTGGCCTGGGTAAAGAGACCATTTGCACCACGGTCAATAAAGTATGCGCCTCGGGCATGAAAGCCGCGGCAATGGCCACGCAGGCCATCCGCCTGGGCGACGCCAGTTTGGTGGTGGCCGGGGGCATGGAAAGTATGTCTCAGATTCCTTTTTACCTACCCAAAGCCCGCTACGGCTATGGCTACGGCAACGGTGAGGTAGTGGATGGACTCATGCGCGACGGCCTGAGCGATGCCTACGACCACTGCGCGATGGGCGTATGCGGCGACCGCACCGCCACGCAGCGCGAGATTACCCGCGAGCAGCAGGACGAGTACGCCATTCGCTCGTACCGGCGCAGTGCCGAAGCTACGGAAAAGGGGTACCTGAAAAATGAGATCGTGCCCGTCGAAATTCCGCAACGCAAAGGAGACCCGGTGGTGATGGAGGAGGATGAGGAGTTCAGGAAAGTAATCTACGAGAAAATCCCCTCGCTGCGGCCGGCGTTTTCGCCAGAGGGTACCGTCACCGCCGCCAATGCCTCTACCATCAACGATGGAGGCGTTGCACTGGTGCTGGCAAGTGGTAGCAGGGTAAAGGAGCTGAACCTGAAACCACTGGCCCGGGTGGTAGCCTATGCCGATGCCGAACAGGAGCCGATCTGGTTTACGACCACTCCTATTGCAGCTACCCGTAAGGTACTTAAAAAAGCCGGAATGTCTTTAAACGACATCGACTATTTTGAAGTAAACGAGGCGTTTTCGGTGGTGGTGCTGGCCTACCTGAAAGAGTTGGAAGTGAGCCCGGACAAAACCAATTTATTTGGTGGAGCGGTGTCTTTGGGGCACCCACTGGGGGTATCCGGGGCTCGTATCATGGGAGCCCTCATCAATGTACTGCACCAGAAAGAAGGGCGCTACGGGCTGGCCGCCATCTGCAACGGTGGGGGAGGAGCTTCGGCGGTGATTTTGGAAAGAGTGTAAGGTATAAAAAATAAGGAGTGTCGGGGCGGGTGACCGCCCCGGTGTTTTTAGCGAATCAAGGCTTTCAGGCGGTCGTAAAAACCAGTACTTTTGAAAGTGAAGGTCTTGTGCAGCGTGTAATTACTGACAAAACTGCACCCCATGCCAAAGAGATAGCATAGCATCTCATTGACGTTAACGAGCTTGTGCGAAAAGGGAATCTGAAACTCGAAAACCTGAAAGTAGCTGCTTGATACGAAGTAGGCCAAACGGGTGGCAATGTCTGTCACAAAGCCGGAAAACAGCGCCACCATCAGAAATTTGACCATTTCACGGTTGGTCTGATTGGTGCGACGGGCATCGAAAGCGAAGAGCTTGGTCAGGACAAAGCCCACGATGAGCGCAATCAGATAGGAGGGCCAGATGGACTGCTGGAAGGAAATGTCAAACCAATCCTGAATAAGGCTGCTCGTTACAAGCTGCACAATCGCACCGGTTCCGGCTACCAAAAAATAGGCTAATAGATCTTTGGTATTGTATACTTTACTTCTTGAAGCTGTGGTCACCTCCATCTTTTTGCTGGTAGAATATTTTGATTGAGGTTGCAATAGTAACTATAAATTGATGGCTAAGCAACGACTTTTGCACAAAATGAAGATTTGTTGATTTTGGTCGAGTCTTTCAGTAAGCGATGCAGTCCGGTTTGGGTACATCAGTAGGCCGGGATCAAGGGATGGGTGTGGTTTTAGTGTGATTTCGGGCAAATTCGTTTACGAAAAGTGATTTTAAGAAATATGAGAATTTGTATGCTAGCCGGTATTTTGCTCCTTGGTTGCACCCAAATACTAGCCCAGACCAAGCGCTGGGCGGTGGGATTTAAGCTTGGGGAGCCGACGGGCCTGAACATCCGAAAGTACGGCGACCGCAACGCCCTGGACATGACTTTGGGTACTTACGGGGGCCTGCTGGCTCAGCAAAAAGCCTATCGCAAAGGCCGCTATCAGGGCACCGGCCTGATGCTGAATGGTACCTACCTGTGGTACGCCGCCTTCTTTAACGGTCACCTGACTACCTACGCCGGGGTTGGAGCGCAGGTCAATTCGCGTAAATACTACGAGGAGCGGTTTGGAACGGTCAATGTATATGCAAGGAGTATATCGGTGGGGCCATCGGGTACAGCAGGCTTTGAGATATTTTCCCGGGCCAAAGCATCCTCTTTCTTTCTGGAAGTTGGCGGCTACGCCGAGTTGGTCCCCGATTTTCTTTACGTGAGTCCACAGATCAGCGTTGGCGCACGCACCAACTTTTGATTTTTTTGGCTATTCCTTCTGCAAAATGTAGCGATTGGCCAGCCGACCAGTCACTTTACGCCCTTGCCGGTCGAGTTGCGTGAGGGTATTTCCCTGCACCAGGTACCGGTTGGGGGGAGTTATGCCACCCAGGGTAAGAATCTGGGACTCTCCGTCCCAGGAAGCCCCGCCACTGGCTTCGTACAGATCAGGACGGGCCTCGCCCAGATAGATGGTTCTCTTGGTGTAGGTGCTGTCCGTAACCACGATTTCGGTTTTGATGCCCGCACAGTCAGCGCAGGGAAGTAGGCCCGTATAGGTACCGGTATAGTCAAAGGGAGATGATTCTGTATCGTAATCCGTCTCGAAGTCAGAGAACAGATCAGTAGTAGTCAGCGAGTCGGTTTCGCTGGTGTT
>CATMVR010000053.1 GCA_950075905.1 uncultured Persicitalea sp.
AGTAGGTTTAGACAAGAAACTCGAATTTAGTGGCTTTGTATCAGGGTTTAAAAGGGGGGATACCATTTTTAATAAATTGAGACCATACCTATCCAAGGTTTATTACGCCGAAAATGATGGTGGACTATTTGGTGAGCTTTTAGTGATTCGTCCAAAAAATTTATTGAAACCACGATACCAGTACTATATTTTAGGTTCAAGAGATTTTATAGAAATTGTAAATAGTGCTACCGAAGGAACAAAAATGCCACGTGCAAACTGGGAGACAACAATAAAGCTTGTGCAACTTCCCATCCCCCCCCTTCACGAACAACAAACCATCGTCACCTACCTTGATGAAAAAACCACCCTCGTCGACGAACTGATCCGTAAAAAGCAGCAAAAAATACAACTACTTAAAGAAAAACGTACCGCGCTCGTCAACCACGTCGTCACCAAAGGTCTTGACCCTGAAGTGGAGATGAAAGATACAGATAGTAAAGGAATTAATGAGATACCACAACACTGGGTAATTAGCCGTTTAAAATTCATTTCTACTGTACGTTCAGGATTCGCATTAAATGGATCAATGAAAAATCAGAATACAGTCACATATCCATACCTGAGAGTAGCGAATGTACAGGATGGATACTTGAATCTATCTACAATTACGGAAGTAGAAATCGACCCGGATTCAGCTAACCGGTACCTTTTAAAATATGGTGACCTCCTGATGAATGAGGGTGGGGATTATGACAAACTCGGTCGTGGGTGTGTCTGGAAAGAGGAAATTTCTTCATGTCTCCATCAAAATCACGTTTTTGCAGTCAGAATGAATCCCGGTATTAATTCAGAATGGATCAATCTTGTGACGCTTACCTCTTATGCGAGACTGTATTTCCAACTAAATTGTAAACAATCAACAAACCTGGCGTCAATCTCACAGTCAAGTATAAAAGAACTTCCTGTATTATTACCACCCACACACGAACAAGAAGAAATAATTACTTACCTCGACGAACAAACCCAGTTGATTGACACCACCATTCAGCAGGAAGAACAGAAAATAGAATTACTGAAAGAGTACCGACAAAGTCTGATTTCCAACGTCGTCACCGGGAAACTATGCGTTTGTTATTCTTAAATAAAGACTCAATAATTAAAAATTTGTATCATGAAAAATGAATGCAAAGGTATAGTAATACTCCTTTTTTTTATCTTTTTATGTTCGGATTCATACTGCCAGTCGGTAGATGCTTTCTTATTAGAGGGAAATAAAAAAATAGGTTCAAATAATTTTACTGGTGCGATAAGTGATTTTAATGAAGCGATTAAAAAAGACCCGAACAATATATACGCATATTTAAATAGAGGACTCTGTAAAAGACTGTTAGAAGATTATAGAGGTGCTATCATTGATTACACTAAGGCTATTTCAATAGATCCTAAGTTATCCACTGCTTATTACAGTCGAGGAAACTCAAAATTAGAATTGAAAGATTTTAAAGGTGCAATAGTTGACTATAATAAGGCTATTGAATTAGATCCTGAGTTCGAGTTGTCATATCTAAACAGAGCATATGCTAAGGTGAATTTTCAAGATTTTCGTGGTGCGTTATTAGATTACAATACGGCTATTTCAATTGACCCCAATAATGCGAGGGCCTATTTTTATAGAGGATTATGTAAAATCAAACTATCACAGAAAGATAGTGGTTGTCTTGATTTGAGTAAAGCAGGTGAATTAGGGTTTAATGAATCATATGACCATATAAAAATACACTGTAATTAGATATGTTTTATTATGATTTTAATTTTCAAGATTTATTTGGCTGTTAATAGGTTCTACAAATGATTTGTAATGACTGAAAAACGTTTTGAGGACCACATAGAACATTTCCTTACCACCACCGTATCGGGAGGGTTGTCGTACCACTCCGTTCACCACACGGGCTACGACCGTGACCTGTGTCTGATACCCACCGAGGTAGTGGCGTTCGTTCAGGATACGCAACCCCAACAGTGGGAAAAGTGGACCTACCAGTTTGGCGAACAGTCGGAAGAAAAACTCCTCAAACGACTGAGTCTCGAAATTCAGAAACACGGGGTCATTCACGTACTACGCAACCCCCTGCGCGAACGCGGTGTGTATTTTGACCTCCTGTATTTTGAACCCAAAAGTGGTCTCAACCGCGATCATCTGGAAAAATACCTGCAAAACCGCTTGTCGGTGGTGCGTCAGCTACACTACACGCGTCAGAACGAAAACTCCATCGACCTGGTGTTATTCATCAACGGGATACCCATCGTCAGTATCGAACTCAAAAACCAGTTATCGGGTCAGAACCTCACCCACGCGATCAAACAGTACAAATTCGACCGCAACCCACTCAACGAACCCCTGTTGCAGTTCAAACGGATGCTGGTACACTTCACCGTTGACAACGATACCGTGGGAATGACCACGCGGTTGAGTGGTGCGGATACCCGTTTTCTGCCTTATAATAAAGGTATTGTCAACCCAATAGTAGAAGACGACTACAAGGTGTCGTACCTGTGGAAGGAAGTACTTTCACCTTCCTCCGTACTGGACATCATCGAAAACTTCGCTCTCGAAACCATAGAACACGAAAAAGAGTGGGACGACAAACAGGGTCGTGTGATCGAAAAGCGTAAGGAACTGTTGGTTTTTCCCCGGTATCACCAACTGGATGTCATTCGAAAAATCAGACAACAGATCAAAACCGAGGGAACGGGTCATAACTACCTGATTCAACACACCACGGGGTCGGGTAAGAGTTACAGCATCGGTTGGTTGGCGCACACGCTTACCTCCCTGTATCGTAACGACACCGACACCACCCGACTTTTTGATACCATCGTGATCGTGACCGACCGCAAGGTACTCGACAAGCAACTTCAAAAAACGCTGACCGATGTGGAGCAAACACCGGGGGTGGTCAAGAAAATCGATCAGAATTCAGAACAACTACGCGCTGCACTGATGACGGGGAAAGACATCATTGTGACCACCATTCAGAAATTTGGGGTCATTGCAGACACCATGTCGAAACTGAAAGGAAAAACCTTCGCGGTGATCATTGACGAGGTACACTCGTCGCAAAGTGGTGAGAGTGCAAAAAACCTGAAAAAATCACTGTCTGTCAACGATACCGACGACGAAGAGGGGGACGAAGATTACCAAGACTTGCTCGAACGTGAAATGAGTGCGCGGGGTAAGCAGAAACACATTTCGTTCTTTGGGTTTACAGGTACTCCCAAGAACAAAACGATGGAAATCTTCGGTCGTAGGAACGACGCGGGTGAGTTTGTACCCTTTCACGCCTACACCATGAAACAATCCATCGCGGAAGGGTACACCCTCGACACCCTCGAACACTACACGACCTACAAGAGGTGGTTCAAACTTCGCAAGGGTGATGACGGTGAAGACCTCGAACTACCCGAGGGAAAAGTGAAAAAAGAGTTGGTGTCCCTGGTCGATTCGCACGAGGAAACGATAAGTCAAAAAGTCACCATCTTCCTCAATCAGTTTGTACACCATACCTCCAAAAAAATCAACGGTCGGGCGCGCGCGATGGTAGTGGTACGGTCGCGAAAACACTGTGTGCTGTTTCAACAGGAAATGGTACGTCAGATGCGCGACCTTAAACTACCCTACTCCTGTTTGGTAGCGTTCAGTGGTTCGATTACTTATAATGGAAAAGAACACACCGAAAACTCACTGAATAGCGAAAACGGTCTGCAACCGATGGTAAGTATCCCCGATGGGTTGAAAGACCCCCGGTATCGAATACTGATCGTGTCGAACAAATTTCAGACGGGTTTCGATGAACCTCTCATCCATACGATGTTTGTGGATAAAAAACTTGGTGGGGTACAGTGTGTGCAAACCCTGTCGCGATTGAACCGTACCGCCAAAGGTAAAACCGACACCTTTGTACTCGATTTTGTCAACGAACCCGAAGACATCATCAACGCTTTTCAACCCTTTTACCTCTCAACGGTACTGACGGGTGAAACCGATTCGTACCGACTCTACGAACTGGATACCAAAATCAGAGCGTACCACTTGTTCACGAAGCATGAAATCGAAGAATTTTGTAAAGTTTTCTACACCGAACGAACCACCGACGAAAAACTACAACCGTACCTGAATTCCGCAGTCGAAAAATGGATCAACATAGAGTCAGAAGACCAACGAGAAGAATTCAGATCGTTGATCAACTCGTTCTGTCGTCTGTACAGCTACATCACCCAGGTGGTAGATTTTCAGGACATGGAACTTGAAAAACTATTCATCTACCTCAAATACCTCAAAAAGAAACTCCCCAAACGCGAATCTGACCCCATAGACCTCACCGACGCGATTGACCTGGACTCACTGCGTATGCAGAAGGTAGGTGAACTGAAACTAACGCTCGAAGACCTCAAAGGTGAGTTGGACCCCCTGTCAGAAAGTGGGAGTAAAGGTAGTATGGTAGAAGAACCACTCGAACTACTCTCCACCATCATCAACAAACTGAACGACACCTTTGGGAGCGGTCTCACCGAAGAACACAGACTACACCTCAACAACGTCTACAAACGCATCAGTACCGACCCCAACGTCATCAAGGTAATGGAGGGTGATAATTCAGAATCAAATAAAAAACAGTACTGGGACGAAATGCTCAGCAAACTATTCCTAGACTACGTCAACGACAACTTCGATTTCTACCGCACTGTGGAATCACCCGAGAAAAAACCGTTGATTTCGGATGTTATGTACAAGCATTATCGGAAGGGGAAGTAACTATAAATCTTTCTCCAATTTCATAAACCATACCCAACTAAACCTCTATCTGTCAATGTTTCTACTCCACCGTCTTGAGAAGAACTACGGCTCAGAACTGGTGTCAGTAAGGAAACATTCCAGCGTTTTGTGAAAGATCTACTGAAAGCCAATGATTTTTCTGGCAGTTAAAGCGGTGTATTCAATTCGGAAGGGATTATGTTGATCACCGCATCGCCATCAAGCACAAACAAATAAAGCCTATATCTTTGGGGATGCTGTGGGATGCGCAGGGAAAGGGACGGTCCTGTACCGACATTTCTCGTAGAAACGGGATTATAAAGCCGATCGATTTGAACGAGCTTCCATTCGAACATTAAGTTAGTCTGAATGTTCTTTGCCAGTAACCAGCTTCCCTCTTTCTTTAGGATTGCATGATAATCAAGGAGCGTGTCAGTATACGTCGCGATGGCAGATTTCAATATCTTAATTTTCGGAGAAGCTGGCGGCTTCGCACCACCCTTCCACTGAGCAGCCAGCTGCAGATATGAATTCTTCCTGCGTCCTTCCAGATCTTTGACAGCATCAAAACTCACCCGCCTGGAAGTGTGCACATCCTGCCAGTGTGAAATAAATACACCGGCGGAATCACCCGGAGTTTCGCTGTAAGCTTCATAAGTAGAATAGCTAATGAAATGGGGAAAGTTTTTTGCTATTGCGTACCTGGGTGAATGGTCCTTGTACACCAGGCCGAATGATGCTATTTCCGGAATGACTGACCCTAACCTCGCGACAACGGTGTGCATTCCCTCCAATACCTCGACGTCCAGCGTAATCGGGCGTCCCGGATCGGCTCTCTTCATTTGCACCACCAACTTCCGAAGCCAGCCCAGGTATGCCTCCTGTTGTCGAACAAGTTCAGACTGGCTGTAATGGAGGCTCAAATTCTGGAAAACAGCGTTCCCGATGTTCCACGAAAGTATCCTGGGGTTTGCCTTGTGCTTGCCGACCGCGCTCAGTACAGCTTCTGAAAGTGTCTTCAGCCTTTTCTTGTCCTCCCGGAAATTGAGACCATCCGGTACCCAGAATCCGTAATGCAGATCCATTTGCTGCTGTTCGGCAACCCGCAGGATATTGTGATCATAAAAGCTTGGACCGTAGAATTTCACCGTGTTGATGCCAATTTTTTTCATTTCCTGAAAATCGGCGACGAGTTCTTTTTTGGTGAATGTGTAATAATCATTATGCCAATCAGACCCCTTCAGGTAGTTCATTCCCCGGTTTCCTTTAAATGAACATTCATCACAACGGCTGAAAGAGGAGGACACTTCTTCAGGTACCGGCCCCAGATCCGGCGCTGGCGCTGCCTGTGCTTTTTTTCCGGAAGCGATCTGCCCGTACCCACTGAGCCCTGCACTCTCCCCGAACACCGGTTCATTTCCCAGAAGTTTAGATGTTGCGATGTACGCCCAGCCGCCAAGCAGCAGCAAGGTTAGCAGTATGACTTTACCGCGCAGGCCGGGGTAAAGCTGCCGCCTGAAAACCCACAGAAGCCCTTTTGCTGATTTTACCAGGTCCATAATCGCATCCACCCGGGTATGACCTGCACGCAGGCGCCGAAACTGCTGCTGCCGGCTTGCCGCAATGGTGACACAAATGAAAAAACAATTCAGTGTGGCAAAACCAGCCATTATGAGATTGTAGGGGTTCCAGTCTGTCAGCAGCCCGTAGCCGATGGCCACGGCAGAAAGGGCGAGGACAACGAGGTTTGGAACATTGAGCGGCCAGTTGTTGGCTTCATTTCCATCCTTGGGCGTTGGCACGTAAGGTACTTTCTTTCCGGCAATTGCGTAGGCGAGCCCAAGTATGAACACCCACCAGCTTCCAATCAGTAACAGTCCCCCAATCACGTGAAAACCACGTTCCTCCTCCTCCATCACCCACCGTTGCACAAAATGCCGGATTAGCACAATGAGTGCGATCAGGGGAAGCACAACCAGCCCGAATTCCGAAAGGTCCATATGCATGGGGCTTATCCCGAAACACAGGGCAATAATCGGCACCAGAAAATTGATCAGGAAAATAATGCCTGACAGGTAATGCATGGGAAGAAGGCCGTAATGCAGCCTCTGCCGCCATGTGAATTTGCCAAACAGTTTCGGATATGCCGTGAACAGTAAATCGAAGACACCCTTCGACCATTTCAGCTGCTGTTTGTAGTAGGCGGAGAGCGTTGACGGCACAAGCCCGCGGGCCAGGACCTCGGGCACATACACTGACTTCCATCCCCTGGCGTGCAGCTGCATCGCTGTATGAAGGTCTTCGGCAAGGCCAGCCGCATGCCCACCGATCGATTCCAGGGCCGTCCGCCTGAAAGTACAGTTCGCGCCAATGACGGGTACGGTTCCATACCTGTTCATGGTCATCATGATGGGTCCGTAGAATTGGTAGGTCTGCTGCGCCGCACCCTTGGCGATCAGGCTTTCGTCCGCATTTTTGTACGCCTGAACAACCTGTACATAACCAATTTCCGGATGGGCGAAATGAGGAATGATGGGGTCCAGGAAACCTGGCATGGGTACGTGATCAGGATCCAGGACGACGCAGATTTCGCCGGTGGAACGTTGTAAAGCATTGTTTATGTTACCTGCTTTCGCGTTTTTCTTATTCGTCCGTGTCACATGGTGCACACCGAGCTGGTTGCAGAATTCTTTCAGGTAAGGATCATTCGCTTCGTCGCACAGGTACGTTTCATGCGGGTAAGTGATCGCTTTAACTGCCCGAAGCGTTTCTACTATCATTTCGTAAGGCTCCCCAGCGCAGAACGTTGTAAATACATCAACCGTAAAATTCCTGGTTTGTGGTGGAGTCTCAGGAACAGTGATAAAAAGATAGTGGTACCACTCGTAAAGCAGCTTCAGGCAGGTAAACAGAAATGTGACCATCAGTATCCAATAGAGGGGCGCGTATCCGCGTACAGAGCTGTCCAGAACGCTGTAGAGAAAAAATACGATTGCAATGCATCCGGTTGAGATCATCAACCGAAGCGTGAAGCGCTCTAACTTCGAGGGAGGTCTAATCGGTGTAGGTTTCATGGATCGATAACAACATAAAAGGGGGTGTTGCATGTGGCAAAGTTGCCATTGTAGTCATATATTTCTGCGAAAATACGGTAAGGACCTTCCTCCATGGGCGACTTAAACCGGGCGGTAAGCTTACCGCCAGACTCAATCTTGCTGTCGAGCGGGGGAGGTCTGCGCATGCTGCTTTGACCGTTTTCCTTATACCAGTCTTCTCTGAAAATTCTCCACCTGACATACCTGACACTGTCTCGTTCAAGCAGGGACAGCTCGGAGACAATCGTCTGCCCTGGATTTAGCAAAATGTTGTCAGAAGCACCCTTGTTATTGAGCAGCATAGAGCGGATCTTTGGATAGCTACCCTGCTGAGGCTTCCCCGTCCAGATGGATTCCATGACTGCTACCGGTTCGGACTTTCTTCCGGATTCGTCAAACATGCTGAACCAGGTATGGGTTACTTCCTGCTTGCTTCCCCAGAAAAATATGAAATTGCCTACCATGCGAGGATCTTCAATTGGCATGTTCTGCCTGTAGCGGTCGAGGATGATTTCAGCCTTTTTTTTGCTTGGGTCTTCAATGAAGGCACTCCAGGCCGTACTCTGTGTGCCAATCCATGGGCCGTCGACCCCCCATTCCAGTATCATGAAAGGTCCATTCCAAAACCATGAAAAGGCTTTCAGATTGCCTCTGAGCTTGTTTATGTCTTTGAATATATTGAATGAGACAAGATCTAGGTCGCAACGCAGCTGAATGTTTGCTATGTATTTCCGGTTGAAATTTATGATTGTCGTCGTAATTGGATGATTCGGATCTAGCTGTCGGATCATTTTTGTAGCCGTATTGAACCCATCGTAAAAATTGTTGTTGAAGGGGCTGAGAGGGAAGTCCAACTCGTTTCCCAGGCACCACATCAGAAGTGCGGGGTGATTCTTGTACCTCTCAACAATTGTCTGGAACATTGACAGTTGTCGTGCTACTTTAACTGGATCGTTGTAGAGATCAACCTGATCGCTATTCTGCATAGGAAGTCCGGCGATAACGGCAATTTTGTTGGCGTGCGCACTGTCCAGGATCTGTTGCAGGTTGGTGGTGTCCCATACGCGGAGACAGTTCCCGCCCGCCTCATGCAGCGTTTTGAAATTTGCAGTGCCGCTTGCACCCTTGATCGCGAATGGTTTTCCATTCCGCAATACGACATAGCCGCTGTCGGATTTTACAATGCGAACTGTTACTTCCGAGTTAACCTTTCCGCCATTGCATGCCAGAAGAGAAGCCAGAGCGCATAGGTAAGTGGTGCAAATTATTAAATTTGCCATCCTAATTCCTTGCAACAGATGGTATGCAAGGTCAGAAAAGCTTTTGAAGAGGTACACGATCATAGAAGAGAATAATCCGGAAAACTTTAAACTCTTACCGTCTCCTGGTTGACTGAATAATCTAGGTTGGATTAAGGAAACAAGCTGTACCCAACAGTTTGGTAATGAACACTAACCCACAGTTTTGAAGCAGCTCAGTGAACATTGAACACAAGTAAAGGAACGTAATAAAAGTAGTGATTTTAACCTGAATTTTCAAACAAAGCGACAAGTAAATATTAAAAACTTACCAAACTTTTCAATGGGCTGATAATCATATATTTATTAGGATTGTATTACCCTGAGATAGACCTATAAAACCTTTTTAGTCGCCACCCGTTCAGCCAGTAAAAGCAGGCACGGCACCTGTATTTGGTTTAATCACCACACCCGCTTTCAGCTGATTGTAAAAGGTCATTACCGCTCCAAAGCCGTGGACGTGACATAAGCGGTACATTGGATGAAGTAGGTAGTCGTAGGTGAGGTTTTCTACAGAAAGAGCAAGTTCAAGTTACCTCGCATTTGACCTGGAATAGGTTTTGAGCCCCTGAGGACTTCCTCTCACCACGAATAATTCGAAGGAACCGCTGGCACTGCTACAGCCAATTTTTCATGGAGTTTCTGGAGAAATAAGTCAAGAACGAACCCCAAAGCCTCTTTGAGGATCACCCCCTGCTCGTCGATGGAAGATTCTCCTCTTGAGATAGTTTTAGTTTTTTCTTACATTTAGCCAGTAGTATCCCTTTCCAGATTCTGAATGTAAGTACAATGTTATAGAGGTGAAAAGTTAAAATACCATCTTGCTTTTTTTCCATATCTTTGGCTGGACAGGCATATTTACTTTGCTAACGCTGTACGCTTTTCGATCGAAAGCCACAAAGAGTGGTCCCGCCTAATTGTTTGCAGATTTATTTCAAGGTCGGGGTGTTTTTTCCAGTGCTGTCACTTCGAATTGATAAAGACTATGGATACACGCTAATATGATACGGGACTACGGGACCTTTGTCAGCCTGATCACGGTCATACCGATGGTTGACGCCCCTCCTTTGTCCCGATGATCAGCCTTGACCGATGATCGGAAATTTTGAAACACGCTGGCTACGTATTGATTTTCCGTTGCGTACAACTTCGCGAGAAGAGAGGCTAAATGCTTCCGTTACGAGTCACAGTGACCTCTTTTTCTCCGGTCGGCTTGGCTTCGTGTAGGGTAGTTGAAATTTCAATTCTCGGTCGTATGCCATAGTTTAGTATTTGGGCATTGCCAACATATTTTTATATAAGGAGTCTAGGTCAGTTTAGTACCGCCGACGAGCTAACATACACACACAAAAAGACGATGATCACACAACTATTTCACACTATGAAGCGCCGTGTCAAGCGGTCCTGGTCTGCGTTTGCCCGTTTGCAGTACCGATTAAGGGGAGGTGAGTTTCTTGCCGAAGGTCAAACGGAGCTTTTTCTCAGCAATCTTCAAATAAGCCGGCACTCCGCAGACACCATCGTCATGCCCGAAACGGTGGACCTAAACCAGCCGTCCAAACTGTACTTCAATGCTGAACAGGCTGTAAATAAGCCAGCATTTGTGTGGATTTATGAGACATCAGCAGGTGCGGCAAAACAGTATCCCTACGGCAGCATCCAGATCGGTAAAAAGCTCCTTTGCCTGGATATAAACACCGAAGATTTCCACCGAAACCTCCTTTCCAGCAACAAGAGGAAGGCTCTATTTGCACCAATCCTGATTGCTCCCTGGAGCCATTACCTGGACGGCAAGGTATGGGGCGGTTATTATGATTTTGTTTTTTTGGTAGCCGCAAAAATATGCAGAATAAAAGAGTCAATCCCTGAATCCGATTTTGAAGCGGCATTCGTATCCTACCCCCTGTTTCGAACCGCTTACGAGCGTGATTATCTGGCCATACTGGGAGTTGCCACAGGTCGGCTGATAGATAGCCGCAATACCAATGTTACCTTTGAACGGTGCATATTGGCCAATTCAGGTCATTGGTTTTATCCCAACACGGCAGACATACTAGCCCTCCGCAAGTGCGTGCTGGCTCAGTTTCCCCCCGCAGAAGGACCACGTAAGAGAATTTACATTAGCCGGTCGGGGCGTCGGCGCATATTGAATGAACCAGAGGTGATCGCACTCCTTCAGGTGTATGGTTTCGAGATCATCGAGGATGCCCCCCGGTCTGTTCCCGAACAGATCCGAATATATCAGAGTGCCGAGTTTATAGTTGGTCCGCATGGGGCATCCTTCAGTAACCTCTTGTGGTGCCAACCGAACACCCACCTGTTCGAAATCTTTGCTCCATCGTACACCCCTGGCTTCTTCCGGTACCTGGCTCACACAGTGGGTGTAGGCTACTCGGCTTATTGGCACGGTCCAATTGGCAAGGGAGATTGGGCGGCAGGGCTGGAGGATGACATATACGTGTCCGTTACGGAGTTGGAGCAATGTATGAGGAAATGGCTGCCGGTGGGAAACCAGTAACGGGTTGGCTTCCGGATGGAGGGATTCGTTTACAAAAGACCAGCAGTATGGTCTCACCAGGTGATATCGGCTGATCGTCCCGCTTATCTTAAGTTTTTGTGAAGAGAGAATATCCCGTGATCGAGCGTGTAGAAATGGATGCGTCTAATATTCCCGCGGTAAGCAACCGCTGCCTGATACCCCCTGGCAACGTGAAAACTGTTGACCGTCCATTCACCGTGCGTGGCGAACTTGTTTGTTTCCAACGTATGGTATCCGTTTAGGGCAGGAACATGTGGGAAATTCTCATCGATACCACTGCCAAAGGCCTTCACTAACGCTTCTTTCCTGGTCCAGAGCTCGTAAAAACGCACCATTGTCTCCCCATTAAATTCGACATACTGTTGTTCCTGATCACTGAATACCGTGGGTATCATATCAGTAAGAGCGAGGTCAGGTTTTACCTCTTCGACGTCAATACCCACATCGCGCCTTCCAATGGCCAGCAGAATCCAACTTCCTGAATGCGTGGCGTTGATGTGAAGTCCAGAATCACCTTTCAGTTCGGGTTTGTTCCCCTTCCCCCTGGCAAGCCGGACCGACAGGGGGTCCTTGTCGGTGTATTTCCCGATCAGGATTCTTAAAAGACTTCTTGTGTAAAGCGAACGTAAACGGTCATCCCTCCGATGGTAGCGCCAACCTTTCTCAATTTCATCCGCGTCTAGCAGGGAATGCCAATCCATTTGACCCGAACCGTCTTCCGAATGGCGGAATCTGAATATGGCCACCTCATCCCTGAAATGGCAGCTCGTCCAACCCATCCAGCTTACTTGCCCATACTCACTGCACGCAACAAAACTTTGCTCTTGATTTATTTCTACTCCCATAAACAAGTGCTCCCAGAGGAGAATATCGAGTGAATCAAATAAAATCCCATGTACTCTTAAAGTTGCTAGGGTGCCGGAGTGTCTCTGGTGGATTGGGAGGGGCATCGGCCCAGCCCGCCACCCCTATGCGCCTACTCACTCTGGGTGAACCACCACGATTCAGTGGTCCGCGCCCGAATGGATGAAGGCTAAGTTCAACCGCTATGTCAGCAATTCTCTGTAAAGGCAGTCCACTTCTCTGGTGATAGTTTCGAGACTAAGTTTGGTAGCTGCCAACCTTGTGGAGGACTCCGCCAAAGCGTCTCTTACAGTCCGGTCGGCAATGCAGGAAGACAGGCAATCGGACAGGGCAGTGATATCGCCGGGCTGGAACATGAGGGCATTCTGTCTGTCGGTGAGTAAATCCGGTATACCGCCCACAGGGGTGGTAATCACTGGCAGGCCATAGGAAAAAGCGTCGAGCATGGCCATTGGGAGCCCTTCGGCGTAACTTGGCAGGCAAAAAATAGATGACCGTCGGAACGCCATTTCCTTTCTGGTTCCGCTCACCCATCCCAGAAAGTCAACATTCGTTTCAATCAGTAGGCTTTCCGCCAGCTGTCTGGCCGGCCCTATCTCCCCATTGCCGGCAAAAACCAGCCTCCAGTCGGGATGGTTCCTCTTCACGGCGGCGAAGGCCCGGATCAAATCCTGGCAGCCTTTACGCTGGTTAACCGTTCCGGCGAAGAGGATGGACTTTTGCCGTTCTACTGGCATTGGCTCTACCCGTATGCAGGGGTTGTAGATGACTCTCAGCCTGTCGGTCCGGCTGGGCCATCGGCTGGCGATTTCTACTTTCCAGTAATTGGTGAGCACGATGATTTTGTCGGCGCTCTTGAAAATGTATTCATAGACAAAACTGAACCTGCCATGGATGGTTGAGTCGGTACTGAAGGCGTGGAAATGGACAATCAGCTTCTTACGGAACAA
>CATMVR010000054.1 GCA_950075905.1 uncultured Persicitalea sp.
CTAATGGCCATTGCCATCCTGGGCTGGCCCCTCGACAAGCTCTCCCCCGAAGTGGCCGGTCGCGTTATTGAGGGCAGCCGTGCCATCTGCGCCGAGGCAAATATCCCCCTTGCGGGTGGGCATAGCATCGATAGCCCTGAGCCTATTTTCGGCCTGGCCGTTACGGGCCGCGTGGCGGTGCAGCATCTCAAACGCAACGATACCGCTACCGAGGGCTGTGTACTGTATCTTACAAAGAAAATAGGTGTGGGTATTTTAACGACGGCGCAGAAAAAAGGCTTGCTCCTCAGCGAACACGCGCACATAGCCCCCGATCAGATGCGGCAGCTCAACAAAGTTGGTGTGGCCCTGGGGGCGCTCGACTCCGTAAAAGCGCTTACGGATGTGACGGGCTTTGGCCTGCTGGGTCACCTGATCGAGATGGCGCAGGGTAGTGGGTTGAGTGCCGTGGTGGATTTTGACAAAGTACCCAAGCTACCTTATATTGAAGAGTATCTCGCCCAAAAATCATTCCCGGGCGGTACTGTTCGCAACTGGAACAGTTATGGACATAAGGTAAACGAGCTTTCGGAAACACAGCGCTACATTTTGGCCGACCCTCAGACAAGTGGTGGTCTGCTGATTGCCGTTACGCCCGAAGGACAGCGCGATGTGGAAAATATTCTGCAAACGTTCGGAATTGACGCCGAGCCAATTGGCTATCTGACCAACGCCCGCGAAAAGGTTGTCTATGTGGAGTAGGGCTTTCGGCGGTTGGCTATCGGCGCGGTCCGACGTTTCGGTCGGCTGTGGGATTTATCATGTACAATAACCTTACTCCATTTTTTTATTAGTATTCTTTTTGATCAGACATGAAGTTAAATTACAAACAGGTAAGCAGCGAAGGGCAGCCGCTCGTTGTTTTGCACGGGGTATTTGGCTCGCTGGACAACTGGGCCACTGTTAGCAAAGAGATTGCCGACGCGGGCTACGCCGTGTACCTGCTGGATCAGCGCAACCACGGGCGCTCGCCCCATTCAGACGAATTTACGCAGGAAGCCATGGCGGCCGACCTGGCGGAGTTTATTGAGGAGCATTCTCTGCAAAATCCGGTATTGGTAGGGCATTCGATGGGTGGCAAAACGGTAATGCGCTACGCCATGGAGTACCCCGATACGTACGATAAGCTGGTGATTGTGGATATTGCCCCCAGGTACTACCCGCCTCACCACAAATCGCTGCTGGAAGGTCTCAACGCCCTTCCGCTAGTCAAAATTGAAAACCGGCAGCAGGCCGACGAGCTATTCAGCGCCCACGAGCCCAATGTAGGCGTGCGGCAGTTTTTGCTCAAAAACCTGTACCGTACCGCCGAAGGTACCTTTGCCTGGCGCTTTAACCTGCCCGTGCTGACGGCTCAGATTGAACAGGTGGGCGAGGCTATTCCAAAACTACGCTCCGTGCCCGAGTCAACTCTTTTTATGCGTGGTGCTCTCTCGCCCTACATCAAAGACGAGGATCGGGAGGCTATCGAAGATTTGTTTCCGAATGCGGAGATCGTCACCATTCCCAAAGCCGGCCATTGGGTACACGCCGAGAAGCCCAAGGAATTTGTGGCGGCGTTGACGGAGTTTCTGGCTAAACGCTGACAGCGTTACCGCTTCACCGGTACTTTCGCTTCGGTCCTTTCCAGAAAGGCATTCAGTTTCTTCCGGAGCTCCTGCCGTTTCTGGGGAAGCCGGTCGGCGAGGTTGCGGGTTTCTGCTATGTCATCTTTCAGGTTAAACAACTCGTCCGAGCCATCCTCGTAGTAGTGAATCAGCTTCCAGTAGCCGCTGCGCACGATGCTGTACGGCGTCACATCCTCGTAGCGGTAGTGCGGAAAGTGCCAGAACAGATCCCGCGCGGGCAGCGGCTGGGCTTTGGTCAGATGCGGAAGCAAACTGACGCCATCGTTGGGGATATTCTGGTCCGGGCGGGTACCGACGGCGTCCAGAATGGTATTGAAAACATCCATCGTAATCACCGGGCTATTAGACACGCGGGGCGCGATATGTCCTTTCCAGCTGACGATCATCGGTACTCGGATGCCCCCCTCGTAGGGGTACCCCTTGCCGCTGCGGAAGGGCGGATTGGAGGTGATGGGGTTGTTGGGATTGCCCAGTAGGCCGCCGTTGTCGGACGTAAAAATCACCAGTGTATTTTCCAGCAGCTTCTGCGCTTCCAGCTCGGCCAGGATCTTTCCCACCGTCGCGTCCATACTCTCAATCATAGCCGCATACACCGGATTACCCTGCCCGTTGGTGGGCGTTTTGGCCTTGTACTTGGCCACCAGTTCGGGCTTCCCACCCAGGGGCGTATGCACGGCGTAGGGAGCGTAGTTGATAAAAAACGGCTTGTCTTTTTGTTTTCGGATCAGCTGAATCACTTCGTCGGCCTCGCGATCGGTGAGGTACTCACCGGCTTGGCGGGCGGGCAGCGTGGGGATGCCCTTCACCGAGGCATTGGCGTAAGGGTCAAAGTAGGAAGGCGGCTGGCCAAAATCACACCCGCCGATATTGACATCAAACCCCTGCTTTTCGGGGTAGTAGGGCTCTGTACCCAGGTGCCACTTGCCCACAAAAGCCGTGAAGTACCCCTGCTCTTTGAGGTACTCGGCGGTGGTTTTCTCGGATAGCGGCAGTTCAAACGGGATCGGCGGACAGATAAGTTTCTGTTGCTGATCGCGCTCGTATTCCCTCTTATTCTTGCCGTCGTACTCTGCCGACGCATTCTGAAAACTGGCCCTGATCCAATCCGTAATGCCGGTGCGGGCTGGGTACTTGCCCGTCATCAGAGCCGAGCGCGAGGGCGAGCAGATAGCCGCCGCCGCGTAGGCATCCGTAAATTTGACACCCCCGGCCGCTAATTTATCCAGATTAGGCGTTTCGTAGTACTTACTTCCGTAGGCGCTCAGATCGGCCCAGCCGAGGTCGTCGACGAAGATAAGAAGGATGTTGGGGGGAGTGGCCTGGGGCGGAAGAATAGGTAAAGCCTGTTTACTTGCTGTTAGGATAACTCCCAAGAAGAGAGCAATGGGCCCTAAAACTCCAAACCATCGATAGTATGAATGCATAAACTTTTACTGTTTTTAGTCTAAAAGAGGTTCTTTTGTAAAAAACATCCTAATTTTTTCTTACAAATGTCCGAAGTATCTCAAAATACTCCCCCCACCCTCTTCCTCATCCCCACCGTACTGGCCGAGGGTACCGCCGCGCAGGTACTCAGCCCGCAGGTAACGGAGGTAATTGGTCAGCTGGATTATTTCTTTGCCGAAGAACTCCGCACGGCGCGGCGGTTTATCAGTAGCCTGCGGCTGGGACGGGTGATTCAGGACCTGACGTTTTTTGAGCTGAACAAAAAAACTCCCGAAGCCGAAACCTCCGCCCAACTGCGGCAACTCCCGGCGGGGAAGGATATCGGGGTACTTTCTGAGGCGGGTTGCCCCGGCGTGGCCGACCCGGGCGCGGTGGCCGTGCGGCTGGCGCATCAGCGGGGCATGCGGGTGGTACCTTTGGTGGGGCCGTCGTCTATCCTGCTAGCGCTAATGGCCTCGGGGCTGAGCGGGCAGTCGTTTGCGTTTCATGGCTACCTACCCATCGATCAGGTGGCCCGCAAAAAGGCGTTGATTGAGCTGGAACGCGAGGGTCGCGAGCGGCGACAAACACAGATTTTTATGGAAACGCCTTTCCGTAACAATCACCTGCTGGCTACCCTGCTGGACGCCTGCCAGCCCGATACACTATTGTGTATAGCCAGTAACGTAACCGCCCCGGAGGAGTACATCCGGACTCAATCTGTGCAGCAGTGGCGCAAGCAAAAGATTGATTTACACAAGCAGCCTACCATTTTCCTGATTGGCTAGGCTAAGTTTCCCGATAGCTTGATTCTATCCCGCCGAGAGCGGGATTTTTTTATGCTCATAACGTCTTAGAAATCAATTATTAAAAAAAATTATAAACTTTTTTGGGGTTTCGTTCCAACCGAAGCGGGGGGGAGAGGTATCTATGGAGATGAGTTTAATCAGTATTCCAAATTTAAAAACAAGAATGATTGTCATGAAAAAAAGTGTGTTGTGGCTGGGTCTGGCCCTGTGCGTAGGTATGTGGTCCTGCGAAGAAAAAGACAATGTGAGCGCTTCAAAAACGGTAGATTCCGATTTTGAGCAGGGGGCCGACGGCTGGGCGGCCTCCGGCAACTGGATGGTGCTCAAAAATGGCGTGGGCGAAATACGCACCGGCAAGCTGGGCAACAATCAGTTGTTTACCACCACTATCGAGCCCATGCATGGCAATAGCCTGGTGGTGTACACCAAAGACAACCGCACCGTGCTCACCGACCGGCTCAACCAGGGCCACGCCCTGGTGGCCGCGGACTTTCTGGGCCAGGGCCGCGACCAGATTGCGATGGGCTGGCGCGAAAAAAATGCCGCGGAGCAGGTAGGTGTACGGCTGTACGTTAGCGCCAAAGCAGACGGCACCCAATGGCAGGAGTACGCACTCGACGAGAAGGCAAATATGGCCGCAGAAGACCTCAAAGCCGCCGATCTCGACGGCGACGGGGACCTGGACCTGGTAGCTGCCGGCCGGGCCACCCACAATCTGGTGATTTACTGGAACAAACGCTATTAGGCCCTTTGTAAAAATATCCATTACCCTACCTGAAAAAATGCCCCATACCAACGGATATGGGGCATTTTTAATTTGGTAAAGTTCAAATAAATATTAAATTTGTGCTAATTAGTGCGAGAGTTCAGGAATGTGCAGATACCTTTCATTTTCACTTTTTAACCTCCATAATTATGAACTATACCAAATCGCTTCCGCAAAGGGGTATTATTCCCCTGTTTCTTATGATTTTTCTGGTGCATGTAGTCATGGCGCAGAAAATTCCGAAACACAACGATGTAGTTGCCCTTACGGGCAATGCCGACAAAAACGTTCAACTGCTGAACAACTACCTGGATGCGCTTCTGGCGGGAAATTTACCCGTAGCCCGATCCTACCTTGCCGCTGAATTTAAGGAATATGGCCCATCGGCCAGTGATTCTTTAACCCTGGACCAGGTTATGAAAAATTGGGAAACGGCCAACCGGCAGCGTACCGAAGAGTCGATTACCGACCGGCAGTCGCTTTCTATCAAAGCCAAAAGTGGCCCGGCCAAGGGCGAGTGGGTCATGGGATGGGGTACCTACCACTGGAAAGAAAACGGCAAAATGATCCACTTGCCCTTTCAGATTACGGCCCGGGTTGATAAGGACAAAATTCAGCAGGCATTCATGTACTACGACCGTGCGAGCGTGCAGAATAAGCTAGGCTACCTGAGTATACCTCCTAACGTAGACCCGGATGCCTACATGATACGTAAAGTGATTGAAGCCGAAACGGCCGCCTGGCTCAACAACGACGGCGAAGAAATGGGCACCTACTGGGCCGATCTGCCCTACGCAGCCCATACCGTTACGGACGAAGAAGGCAAGGCCTACATTATCACTGCCTCAGAGATAGGCCAGCTGGTTTCGCGCCTCTCAACCCAAAAGCCCAACAAACCAGGCACAACCTTCAAAAACACCAATTATAACATCCGTCCCAATGGTAATGCCGCCTGGGTTAGTTTTGAGCAGACTTTCAGCTACCCCGATGGCCGCACCGTAGCCAATCTGGAAAACCGCTATTTGGAAAAAATTGACGGGGAATGGAAAATTACCCATATGACGTCTATCCCAAAGAGGTAAGGTGACTGGGTACCGGGGTGTACCCAACAATACAAACCGGTTGTCAAGGTACTTGCAACCGGTTTGCTGTTTTTGGGCTCAGGCAGACCATCGTGTACCGCAGCCCCCCCTCCCCAATCCCAATTCGTAAATAGTTTTTCATTCGAAAACATCCTGAACAAAAGCATTCATAATCAGTTTGAAGAGGTGTATTCAGCCAGACAACTTGACTATCGGTTGTCAGTGGCGCAAATAGCTATCCTGATAAGTTCATGTATCAACTTTTACACTAAACCTTTATTCCAATGAAAACTTCACTCCGGCTTTTCGCCACGCTACTCTTCTTTTCCTTCTTCCTGGGCTGTAAAGATCACGATTTCTACGATGTGATAGAGCAGAAAGGACTCTCGCTCAGCCCTATACAGGAAGTACCACAAAACAGCAGCCCCGCTACTGGCACCGCCGATGTGTCCTACGACAAGAACACAAAAATGCTGACCTATACCATCACCTGGTCTAATCTGACGGGACCTCCTACCGTAGCCCATATTCATGGTACCGCCCCCAGGGGTACCAACGCCGGAGTGCAGCATGATTTTTCATCTCTCATACCCAAGACAACCTCCGGTACCTTTACTAACTCGGTACTGGTAGATGGGGTAAAAATCAAGGAAGAAGACTTGCTGAATGGTCTATACTACTTCAATATCCATACGGCTGCTCACCCCGGAGGCGAGCTACGGGGGCAGATTGAATTTTACGACCAGAGTTTTATCGTAAGCCGCAAAGGCCTTCCTTTGAGCGGAGCCCAGGAAGTACCAGCCAATGCCAGCACCGCCACCGGTACGGCCGATGTGACCTACAATAAAAAAACAAAGCGGCTGAGCTACTTCATTACCTGGAACAACCTGGCCGCAGCACCTACCGGCGCGCACATCCACGGACCGGCGGCCCGGGGTGCCAATGCTTCTGTTATCCATAATTTTTCCTCGCTGCTACCGGCTGCTACCTCGGGAGCACTAACCAACTCCGTAGTCATAGACGGTACTACGCTCAAAGAAGCAGATCTACTGAATGGGCTTTACTATTTCAATATTCATAACCCCACTTTCCCCGGTGGAGAAATCAGGGGACAAATTGAGTTTTAACTATTGCTGAGTTTTCGACTGACGGCGAGCAAGAGGGGAATCAACTACGGGTTCCTCTCTTGCTATAAAACATCTCTACTTTATGGATAAGCTTAAGCAATCGGTAATTGACAAAGAGGAAGCTGGCAACCGGCAGTCTCCTTCGGCCAAGGCCATTCATGATTCTATTCTGAAAGAAGCCCAGGCAGAGCTGCTGCGTCCGTCGTCCAGCCTGTTCTGGTCGGGATTGGCCGCTGGTATGTCCATGGGCTTTTCCATGATTACCATGGGGCTACTGGAAGCTTACCTGCCCGACGAACCGTGGAGTATATTGGTATCCAGGTTTGGCTACAGCATGGGTTTCCTCATCGTGATTCTTGGAAAACAACAATTATTTACCGAAAATACCCTCACGCCCGTTTTGCCCCTGCTGCGGCAGCGGAGCACGCGCTTACTCATGAATGTGGGCCGGCTGTGGGGCGTCGTGCTGGGAGCAAACCTGCTGGGCGCTTTTATCGTTGCTCAGGTGTCGGTGCATTCCTCTGCCTTCGATGCCCGTATGGTAGACGAATTTATCAAAATAGGCGAGGAAGCCTTTGAACCCGCGTTTACCACCCACATCATCCGGGGCATTTTTGCGGGCTGGCTCATTGCCCTCATGGTATGGCTGATGCCCTACTCCGAAACCGCCCGGGTGTGGGTGATCATCATAGTCACTTACGTTGTGTCGCTGGGGCATTTCAGCCATGTCATTGCCGGCTCGGTAGAGATGTTTACCCTCGCGGCAGCCGGAGTACATTCGTGGCTGGAAGTTATTTTAAAGTTCACCCTACCCACCTTAGTAGGCAATATCATCGGTGGTGTGGTGCTGGTGGCAGCCCTCAACTACGCTCAGATCAAGGCTGAGTAAACCAGGCGCCTTTGCGCTTCCCTCGCTGCTCTGACAGAAGATAATTTGCCTTTTTGGGCATATTTTCATATTTTTGTAAAAACACACTTCGTTCTCCATGAAGTCAGCCCCTACTTATGTTCCTTTCTACGGTGCTTTGGGCAAGCCCCCTTTTTTATTCTAACACTCATTTGCGTGATCTTGTTGATCCTTGTTTCGATCTGATTCAAACTGGACGAATCTTTGTTATATGTCACAAGAGACTTTTTTAAATACAACTATAAATAACACGAAATTTTATATGAAAATAATAAACCGAGAACTTGAAGAAGAAGATTATAGTGACCTGAAAGCCGCCATGATTGAAGCCTACCAGGGCATTGGCGGTCAGTACTGGCGCAAAGATAAGATTGATATCTTGCTCGGAAAGTTTCCCGAAGGACAAATCTGCGTGGAGGTAGATGGCAAAGTAGTAGCCGTGGCTCTCTCGATTATCATCAAGTACGATAAGTTTGGCGACGAGCACACCTATGAGGAAATCACAGGCAACTATACCTTCAAAACACATGACCCCAAAGGCGATGTCCTGTACGGCATAGAGGTGTTTGTGCACCCCGAGTACCGCGACATGCGCCTGGGCCGCCGCCTGTACGACGCCCGGAAAGAGCTGTGCGAGCGCCTCAATCTGCGGAGTATCGTAGCGGGCGGGCGGATTCCAAACTACAAAACGTACTCCAGGGAGATGACTCCCAAAGAGTATATCGATAAAGTAAAGCGCCGTGAGCTGTTTGATTCTACCCTGACGTTTCAGCTGGCCAACGACTTTCACGTCCGGAAGGTACTGAACAACTATCTGGTGGGCGATACCGAATCCAAGGAGTACGCCACTCTGCTGGAATGGAACAACATTTACTTCCAGCCCGGTAAAAAACGAACGAACCCTTCCGACTCCATCATCAGGATTGGGGTGGTGCAGTGGCAGATGCGGCTTTTTAAGGATGTGAACGCGTTTTTTGATCAGGTTGAGTTTTTTGTGGATGCCGTTAGCTCCTACAAAGCCGATTTTATTCAGTTTCCCGAGTTCTTTAACATGCCCCTGCTGGCGCAGTTCAACGACATGCCCGAGCCGCAGGCCGTGCGCAAGCTGGCTGACTTCACCAACGTGGTGCGTAAGAAAATGCAGGAGTTTGCTATCTCCTACAACGTGAACATCGTGGGAGGCAGCATGCCACTGGTGGAAGATGAAAAACTGTACAACGCCGCCTACCTCTACCGCCGCGATGGCAGCAGCGAGGAGTACCGCAAGATTCATATCACCCCCAACGAAGTAAAACACTATGGTATGGTGGGAGGCGACGAGGTACGCGTATTTGATACCGATTGCGGTAAAATAGGCATCGTGATATGCTACGATGTGGAGTTTCCCGAACTGAGCCGTCTGCTGGCCAAGCAGGGCATGGAGATTCTGTTTGTGCCCTTCCTGACCGACACCCAGAATGGCTACATGCGGGTACGCAACTGCGCCATGGCGCGGGCCATCGAGAATGAGTGCTACGTGGCTATTTCGGGCTGCGTGGGCAATCTGCCCCGGGTAGAGAACATGGACATCCACTACGCGCAATCGGCGGTATTTACGCCTTCCGATTTTCAGTTTCCGACCAATGCCATCAAATCCGAGGCAACTCCCAATACCGAAATGATGCTGATTGTGGACGTAGACCTGCTGCAACTGAAAGAACTCCACGAGCACGGCTCGGTGCAGATCCTGAAAGACCGGCGCACGGACCTCTACGACGTAACCATGCGCAAGAAATCCAGGCCGAAGCCCAAAATCGAACTAACTACGGAGCTTGAAGAGCAATAGGCAACTGATAATTAGGGCAATACAAAACAGAGAGGAAACTTTTCCTCTCTGTTTTTTTTTATATTTGTGTAGTCACGCTTCTAAACGTTTCCAATTATGAAGAATCTCCTTCTATTTCTTTTCCTGGCTATTGTGACGACCCAAACGCATGCCCAAACCGAAATTGCCTACGATTCGCTGACGGATATTCATCAGTATTCTTTTCGGGCGCAGTTATATGATTACAACTCCAATAACCAGCAAAACAGCTACCATACCGTAGCCATTAAAGGTACCTGCTTTCTGTTCAATGGCTGGCAGAAGGGTATCGTACCGCTCCAGAACAGCCGTAACCTTGCCGTACCCCTCAATTACAATGTGATGGAAGATCACCTGGTGATTCTGGTAGATGGTGAGCAGCGGGAGGTATACCCCGAGGTGTTTGTGATTAAAGACATGACCTTTATCCGGATCAACAATCAGTACTACGAAGCACTGCATCTGGGCAAAACCAAACTCCTGCGTCAGTACAGAGCCCGTCTCGACAAAGTGGAGCGGAATGGCTACAACGAAAACATCAAGTACGACTATGAGTATTCAAA
This sequence comes from uncultured Persicitalea sp., assembly GCA_950075905.1. Lineage (GTDB taxonomy): Bacteria > Bacteroidota > Bacteroidia > Cytophagales > Spirosomataceae > CATMVR01. Next base: position 10,190 of record CATMVR010000054.1, read on the forward strand.
AACCGAAGAGTTGTACCTGCAGCAGGAAGATGGTATGCTGACCCCGGTGCGGCTCAATGAGCGCAGCCTGCTTTCAAAACTCAACGACACCAAAACGGCCCGAAGCATCGTAAGGAATAAAGACCTCAATCTAAGAGTGGAGAAAGACGTTATTACGTTGCTGGCTAGTCTGGAGAAAGAGTAGTTTATGACTTGGTCAAAAAATCCGGCGATCGCGCCAGGCATTTCCTGGCTATTTCACTAACCCCAGCGCGCGGCCGGCTTCCAGGGGGCGGTCCGTGGAGAGAATATCGGCGCCGTTTTCTACAAACTTCCGGTAGGTATCATCGCTGCGGGCTTGGGCCATCTGGTCGAGGTTACCGAGGGTACCCAGGATGGTCCTGATTTTCTTCTGGTGCAAAAATTCGTACAGGTCGGCGGAGGGCTCGCGGGTACCTACAAAAGCTACCATTCGGTTATCAGGGATGCCCGCTTCGTGCAGACGCTCGTAGTCTGCCTTATTACGGATGTTCACCGAAATCATCAGGTTGCGGTCCAGGCGGTGCACCAGCTCAGCCTGCGTGGCGTTATAGGTAATGATGGCCGCGTAGTTTTGCGCGCCGGCTTTCTGCACTGCCTCCACCACCCGCGCAAAGGGCACACTGCGCTTTACATCGAGAGTATATATCACTTTTCCGGCTCCCCAGACCAGCACCTCATCGAGGGTAGGAATATGGTAGCGCGTCAGGCTGCCGCGGTTGTCTTCCAGATACAGCCTTTGCCCGTAAGCCCAGGGCTGCTCCTGCACGGAACCGGTACCGTTGGTGGTTCGATCGTAGGTATCGTCGTGCATCATAATGAGCACGCTGTCGCGGGTGGCGGCTATGTCGCACTCAATGACTACCGGCATTTGCCGGGCCAGGTAACCAAACGATTCGATGCAGTTTTCAGGATAGCCGGGGTACCCCCCTCCGCCCCGGTGGGCGCTGATCAGAGGCTTTTTGTCTGGCGTATAGCGAAGAAAATCCGACAAGCTATTGATAAGCAGATAATTACCAGAAGCACACCCACCTATTCCTACCAGTAGCCAACCTAGCACCAGGTAAACTCCAATCGTATTTCTTATTATCATAGCGGTAGTTATTCCTTTCTTTTGCTCCAAATATACTCTCTCCCGCTTCCCTAACCTGCTAAAACATTCTCTTTTTCCGTCCGTCAGGCAGATTGTCCGTTCATGTACTTTGCATTACATAGTACCTGTCAATACCCCACCTTTGTAGAGTCAATAACGACATCTATTAGCCAACACTTAAACACAATTGCCATGAAAACTTCAATTAAAACTTTGCTGGCCGCCTTAGCACTAAGTACAACAGTAGCCTTTGCTGGCCCGGGTTCGGAGGCCAAAAAACCAGTTTCCTTTGCAACGGGTATTTATGCCAGCAAGAATGGGGCCCTCAATGTCAGCATCGACAAAAAAGCCCCTGCCTACGCTTCGCTATCCATCGTGGACGAAAAGGGAGAGGTGCTGGTACGGGAGAGCCTTTCGAGAAAACAGCGGAGTGCTTCGTACCGGTTTGACATGAACAACCTGCCCGATGGTACCTACACAGTAGCCATAGTAAGCAAAGGTGAGAAGCAGACCGTCTCGTTTTCCCTGAACAGCAAAAAGGAAATTACCAGGCGTACCCTCACAATAGACTAAGGCCTGAACAGGGCCCTGACCGATCGGCCCGGATTGCTGCTGCTCATCCATGAAATAAGCAATTCATCCCAAAGCTGCAACATTCCGGGCCAATCAGCATCTTTAAGAAAAGTCATCTAGCAAGATGATTTATTAGCCAGAAAAATAAAACCAAAAAAAGCCATGAAAACTTCATTCAAAACAATCTTGTGCGCCCTGGCGCTCAGTACCTCGGTGGCATTTGCCGGCCCTGGTTCCGATTCCAAAAAGCCTGTGTACTTCGAAACAGGTATCTACAAATCAAAAGATGGTAAGCTCAACGTGAACATCGAGAAGCAGGTTCCGGCCTACGCTTCGGTGGCGCTGCTAAGCGCAAAAGGTGATGTACTAGCCCGCGAGGGAGTTGGCCGCAAACAAAAGAAAGCATCCTTTGTGTTTGATATAAGTGCCCTGCCCGACGGCGAATACACCCTGAGCATTCAGAGCAAAGGGCAGCAGGAGGTAACGCCGTTTACGATCAACAGCGAGAAGTCCACCATCAAGCGATACATCGCCTTCAAGTAGGACACGGGAGTACCCGCCGATTGCGGCCTTATCCTGAGTTTTTACCCGTTCATCCCCCAAAAACGCCACTCTGGCAATATCAAACATAGGCTTATAGTACCTATCTATTACTTTTGTGGTGTCATTAAATAAATGATCTATTAGCCAAAACAACAATTAAAACAAAGCCATGAAAACTACATTCAAAACCATTTTGTGCGCCCTGGCGCTTAGTACCTCAGTAGCATTTGCCGGTCTGGATTCAGGTGCCAACAAGCCATCCAGATTTGAGACGGGCATCTACAAAACCCAAGACGGCAACCTGACGGTGAACCTCGTCAAAAAGACGCCTGACTTTGCCTCCATTGCCATCCTGAATTTCAAGGGCGAAGTACTGGCCAGTGAAGGAGTATCAAAGAAACAAACAAAAGCCTCCATTAAATTTGACCTCAACAACTTGCCAGACGGCGAATATACCGTGGTGGTAGCCAGCAAGGGAGAGCGTCAGACCCAGGCTTTTAGCATCGCCAGCGAGAAATCGGTGGTTACCCGCACACTTACTTTCGAATAAGGCAGAAAAGATTAAAAACGGAAGTTGTGATCCGAATGCAGATGATATAATTCAGAACCTCACTTTTAAGGGAATAGTGACGAATCGGGAAGGGTAATTACCTTTCCCGATTTTTTTATTGCTAGCCTTATGCAACCACGTACAGGCTGGCTATCAGATAAAGAGGCCAACTGAGTAATTACAAGATATCAGTTCTAAAAGCCGATTTCGGATGGAGAAATTCAAGAAATAATATGTTCAATCTATTAAAAATACAACGTTAACATTCATCACCCAAAAACCTCTGTTTATCACTCAAATATGCCAATTAATCCATTTTGATATTTTGGTCAAAACACAAACATTTATCTTTGCTGTGTCGTTAAGAAAATGATAACGTAAACCAACAAGAAAACTACAAAAATCCATGTATAATACTAAATAAGAATTGGATTGTCGTATTTTTGTAGAATGGACTATACAACTAAGATAACAGAAACGGTAGACTTCC
>CATMVR010000055.1 GCA_950075905.1 uncultured Persicitalea sp.
GAGGTAGTATAAAAATCGCTACTCATCAGAGTTTTTCTTGTTTAGTGGCAAAAGCAGGGAATCTATTACAGCCCAAAGGCAAATTTTTTATTTTAGTGTAAAAATCGGCAGGTCAGAAGGAGTGGGTTAAGGGTACCCTGGTGTCGAATAATTTGAGGTGAATTTGGAATCGCTTTACTTCGTATTTTTATTCAGATCTGAGAAGTTATCGCTTTTCTCGCCACATTCCCTATCTTTCCCGCCGATTCTCCACGAATCCACGGTACCCCCCAAACGTAAGCTATAAACTTTAACCAATGAAACAACTTTTACTCTCAGTTCTCGTCCTTTTTCTGGCCCTAGCCTGCAGCCGCAACTCAGTCCCCACTACCAGCCGCGTTGTCCTGACGGGCATAGACGATACCAAAAAGCCCGGCGATGATTTTTTTGCTTACGCCAACAGCATCTGGTACGACAGCGTGCAGATACCGGCGAGTCAGACGGGCGTGGGGTCGTATTCTTTTTTGAATTACCCGCAGCGCGTGCGGTTGCAGGGGATTCTCGACAGCGTTTCGGCCAGCCGCAATGCGCCCGGAAGCATCGGACAAAAGGTGGGTGATTTTTATGCTTCCGGCATGGACTTGGCCGCGATCAACAAGCGTGGCTATGAACCCATTCGGCCGCTGCTTGCCCGCATTGATGCTGTGGCGGATGTGGCTGCATTGTTGAAGTTGGTGGCGGAAGAACAGAAAGCAGGGAATGGGTCGATCATGGGCTTAGGTATCGGTCCGGATAATAAACAAAGTACGATCAATATTGCCCAGTTCTCTCAAACCGGACTCGGTCTGCCGGAACGGGATTATTATTTCAAGGCGGATGAGTCTACCGGCACGATTCAGAAGGCGTATAAAAAATACCTTACTACCTTGTTTGAGCTGACCGGAACCGGGGCGGCGGCAGCGGAGAAAAATGCTACTGTGGCCTATGACATCGAAAAACAATTGGCCTCTGCTCATAAAACGAACATCGAGCGCCGGGATGTCAAGGCCAACTACAACAAGCTGGCCGTGACCACCCTGGCCCAACGACAGCCCGCCCTCCGCTGGCCCACGCTGCTCAGCGACCTGGGCCTGAAAGTCGATTCGGTCAACGTACGGCAACCGGCCTACTACGATAAGCTCAATGCATTACTGGGATCGGTACCTCTGGAAGAGTGGAAAGCCTACCTGAAAGCCCATGCCATGACCAACTACGCCAATTACCTGAGTCAGCCGTTTGTGGATGCGTCATTTGCGTATTCCAAAGTCCTGACTGGACAGGCGGTAAAGCAAACCCGGGCCGAAGAAATGACGCAGGCGGTAGATCGCTCGCTGGGGGATGCCCTGGCGCAGTTGTACGTAAAAAAGTACTTTCCCGAATCGGCCAAAAAACGCATGGAGGTACTGGTCGCCAACCTGGAAAAAGCCTTTGAAGCCCGCATCAACCGCCTCGACTGGATGAGTGACTCGACCAAGGCGAAGGCGAAAGAAAAACTGTATGCTTTTACGGAGAAAATCGGGTACCCGGACAAGTGGCGGGATTACGCCCAGGTAGACATCAAACGCGATGCCTATTTTGAAAACCGACTAGCCACTACCAGAAACGAGTACCTCTACAACCTGGCCAAAGTAGGGCAGCCCGTCGACCGGACGGAGTGGCATACGACCCCGCCCACGGTAACGGCCTATAACAATCCTTCGGGCAATGAGATCGTGTTTCCGGCGGGCATCCTGCAACCGCCCTACTTTGACGTGAATGCCGACGACGCGCTGAACTACGGAGGCATCGGCATGGTGATCGGGCACGAAATAACGCATTCCTTTGACGATCAGGGAGCGCAGTTTGATAAGTATGGTAATGTGGCCAACTGGTGGAAACCGGAGGACTACGCCAAGTTCAAAGCCAGAACCCAACAGGGGATTGACCAGTACAATCAGTTTACGGTCCTCGATTCGGTGCATCTGAAAGGGCCCCTGACCGTGGGCGAAAACACCGCCGACATCGCCGGGGTGGCAATTGCCTACGATGCCTTCAAACTGACCGAACAGGGAAAAAGCACCACAAAACTGGATGGCTTTACCCCCGATCAGCGCTTCTTTATTTCCATTGCCCGGATATGGCGCGTTAAAACCCGGGACGAGTACATGCGGATGTATGTCAATACTAATCCTCACTCACCGGCCAAATGGCGCGTAAACGGGCCACTGATGAACTTCACGCCTTTTTACAAAGCCTTCAATGTGCAGCCGGGTGATAAGATGTACAAGCCTGAAAGTGAGAGGATTATTGTTTGGTAATGGCCGCTCTTAATTTGATACTATATGTACCCCCGATTTTCCCCAAAGTTCCTGCTGATGAGTTTGTGCGTAATTGCGTCCACCTTATCCACCCTGGCCCAGCCCGCCACCTCCCACACCTCCTTCAAGCCCGGCGGCCCCTGGCTGGACACTGACGGCAAGCACATTGACTGCCACGGCGGCAACATCATCTACGTAGATTCGCTCAAAACCTACTACTGGCACGGCGAGCACCGGGGCGAGCCGCGGGGAGCGTCCTGCTATTCCTCCAAGGATTTGTACAACTGGAAAAACGAGGGGGTGGTAATCAGGAAAGGCGACATCGAGGTTTTTGAGCGCCCCAAAGTCATCTACGACGAGAAGTATAAACGCTATGTGATGTGGTTTCACTACGACGGCAAGCAGTACTCGGTGGCTGAACTTGGGGTAGCGGTGAGCAGTACCCCCACCGGCCCCTTTGTGGTGAAAGATCACTACCGCCCCAACGGGCACGAATCGCGGGATATTGGCATGTACCTCGACCCCGAAACAAAGAAAGCTTACATTGGTTACGCCGCCGACCACGTAAACCGCACTATCCGAATGGTGGAGCTTTCGGACGACTATCTCAGCCTCACCACCAACGACGTAGACATTGACGCCCACTGCGAAGGCCCCGGTATTCTGAAACGAAATGGTACCTTCTACCTCCTGACGAGCGGCTGTACCGGCTGGACGCCCAACCCGGCTACCTACTACACGGCCACGGATATTCTGGGGCCCTATACCAAACACGGGAGCCCCTTTGTGGGCGATGCGGGCAACAATTCCTTCAATTCGCAGCCCTGCTACATTTTCAAGATTCCGGGCTACAAGGATGCCTACCTCTACATGGGCGACCGCTGGAATGGCGGTGGCCGTCCCGAATCGCAGTATGTGTTTCTACCGATTACCATTACCCCCGATGGCAACATGGAGCTACACTGGTACCGGGAGTGGGATCTGAGCATGTTCACGCCGGAGCGGGCAAAGCGGTAGCGGGTGGTGCACTTTTGACTATCTCAACGTTTTCAATTGACTCCCTCTATGAAAATCAATCCGTTAGGTCCCCTCCTTTGGCTTTTTGTTGTGCTGCCGGGCTACGCGCAAATGGAAAACATCAAACTGACCGAAAGCACCACTATCAACCGGGTCTACGCCGGCCTTAAATCCAACCTCGTTTTTCCTACTGATACTTTGCAGGTCATTCCTCTTGCTTCGCTCCGGGTCGGAACGCTATTGACGCAACGTTTATCCAATACGTTTCTGATAGAGTCGCAGGCATTTGTGCAGGTAGCCAACTATGCACCCGTACTTTCGGTACCTACTTTTGAGCTGATTGCCAAACTGAGTGATAAGGTGCAGATCCGGGCGGGGCAGCTCATTACACCTACCACCACCCTCCGGCCCAACCCCACCACCTGGCAAAGCCAGGTGGAAACCTACGCCCAATCACGCATAACCGGCCCACGGCCGGGCGCAAATATCCGCTATGTGACGCCTACGCTGCTGCTGGAATACGGCCTGCACAATCACAATGGGCAATGGGCCAATCATTTCAGGGTAGATTATAAAAAGCTGTGGGTGGCGGGTTATGTACTGAATAATGGGGAGTATTTTCTGGCTACAAAATTCACAAATAGCAAGGTAGACTTTGTGGCCAACTATTCCAGCGAACTGAACGAAAGCGCTACCTCGCTTTTTTACAACTTCAATCCACAGTACACAGTATATACCGACCTGAACTACCGGCACGAAACGGGCACAACCGATGTAGTACGACTGGGGTTCAGAAGCTACTATGAAAATACCGACTACCACACCCGGGGCTTTTTTGGCCTGGAATATGACTTTGTGCCCAGGCTGATAACGGCGCAGTTTTTTATACATTTACACTAACCACCATGTATAGCCGATAGGTAAAAATGGAGATACGCCCCTACGAAGAGCAGGACCGGGAAGCCCTCCTGACGCTCCTGCAACTAAATATCCCCCGTTTTTTCGACGAGTCAGAGCTCAGCGATTTGCACGAGTACCTGACCCGCTTTCGGGAAGATTATTTTGTGGTGGAAGAGAAAGGGATTGTCATCGGAGCGGGGGGGGTCAATTATTTTCCTGAAGAAAACACAGCGAGACTCTCCTGGGATTTTATCCATCCCGACTACCAGGGCCGGGGTGTGGGCCGAAAGCTGGTAGAGCACCGGTTGCAACTACTCAGGACCAATCCGGACGTACAGCGGGTGGTGGTACGGACTACGCAACTGGTGTATCGTTTTTACGAAAAAATGGGGTTCGTACTGGTAAAAACCCAAAAGGACTTCTGGGCCGAAGGCTTTGATCTGTACCAGATGAGTAGGGTACTGCCCTGAATATAAACCAGCTACTCTTCTACCTGCTGAACCGGAAGAATGATATGAAAGGTGGAGCCCTCCTGCTCGCGGGATTCGGCGTACAAAAAGCCCTGATGATTCTGGACAATGCGGCGGCAAAGAGCCAGCCCAATACCAGAGCCAGGATAGATGTTCCGGGTGTGTAGGCGTTTGAACAGTTCGAAAATCCGGTCGGAGTATTCGGTATTGAATCCAATGCCGTTGTCGGTGAAGGTGATGTCAAAATAAGTTAGATATGGATGTGACAAATGCAGCTTTTCAATTTCGGGGCGCGTCAGCTGCCGGGATTTAATCTCTATCACGGGCGGCACGCCCTCCCTTGAAAATTTAAGGGCATTGTTCAGAAGGTTATAAAACAACTGGTTCATCTGCAAAGGTACGGCCTCAATGGTAGGCAAGGGCTGAATGGTCAGTTGTGCCTTCTTTTCTTCAATGGCCAGCTCAAAATCGGTGATTACCTTTTCCAGTACTTCACTCAACCAGATCGGTGCTATGCTTATTTTGTTTTTGAGTAGCCGCGAATAATCCAGCAAATCTTTGATGAGCAAAGACATTCTTTCGGAAGAATGGATAATCTTGGACAGAATTTCCCGGTTGCGCTCGTCCAGATTACTGGCACTTTCGAGCATACCCGAAAAAATAAGAATTTTGCGCAGGGGTTCCTGCAAATCGTGCGAGGCTACGTAGGCGTACTGCTCCAGTTCCTGATTGGTCTGCAACAGGTAGTTGTTTGATTTTTGCAGCTGCTCGGTCCGTAGTGCTACCTGTTTTTCGAGCTCCTGCTGCGTAAGCCGCTGAGTGGTGATGTCCAGGGAGGTTCCGCGAATCATGTACATCTGCCCGTCTGCGTCAAAGTATGCCCTGGCCTGGGTATGCAGTATCCGCTCCTGACCAGTCAGCCGGTTCACTACGGTATATTCTATATCCAACTTACCACTGGCGTCGGGACGGAACTCACGCTCCGTTATTTCCGTGGTCCGTTGCCGGTCTTTTTCGTGGGTACTCATGGCAATCTCTTCCATAGTCACTATTTCAGACGTAACCCCAATCCATTCCTTCACCCGCTCAGAGCATTCTACTTTCCCCATCAGAGGGTAGATGGTCCAGGTGCCCAGCTCTGCCAGTTCAATGGCTTCCCGCATACTTTCTTCGGTTTCGGCCAACTGCTGGCGCGCCCGCACCTGATGCGTTACGTCCACGGCCATATTCAGGATAGCGTACGTTTTGCCGGAGGCATCCTTTAAGGGCTTGTACGTAAAATTGAAGTAAAAATCCTGTAATTGTCCGTTTATTACCAGGTCGGCCCGTCCTTCGGCGGCATGGTAAGCCTCTCCGGTAGTGTATACATTTTGCAGCAGCTCCAGAAAGGGTTGCCCTTTCAGCTCGGGAAGAGCCTCTTCCAGTTTTTCCCCAATCACAGATTCGTCTTTTCCCCATAGCCGGATCATGGCATCATTGGCCAGCTGGATCACCATGTCGGGCCCCTGATAAATTGCCGTGGCAACGGGTGCCGTAATGATCAGATTCCGAAAGCGCTCTTCACTTTCTTCCAGTTCTTTTTTCGCGATCACCTGTTGGGTCACTTCGGAGGCAATGACCGCCACTCCACTGATCTTGTCTCCTGTTTCGCGTATGGGGGCATACACAAAATTGAAGTAGGCTGCTTCCAACTTGTTTCGCCGGAATAGCTGGGCCGACACTTCATATCCATAATGGGATATTCCAGTTGTATACACACTCATCAATCGTTCCATAAATCCCTGGCCTTCTATTTCGGGCAGAGCTTTGATCAGGGGAAGTCCTATTATTTCCTGAGTTTTACCCCAGAGTTCGAGTATAAGGCTGTTGGCTGTCTCAATGACCAGATTAGGCCCCCGCAGCAGGCCGATGGCCACCGGGGCCTGGGTAATCAGGTTACGAAAGCGTTCTTCACTGGCAACCAGAGTAGCCCAGGCTAAAAGCTCGGGCCGAAGGTCACGCATGACGGCCCCGACCGCCAGGGGAGTTTTGGTCCGGATATCATCGATTCGAATGGCATTGTTGTAGACCGGAAATATTTCGCCCGTTTTGAGGTGCCTAACCTGCATGATACCCGACCAGCGCCCCTGCTGCATGACCGAGGGAAGTACTTCTTCTTCTACCTGCTGAAAATTTTCCGGGTCGTGGAGGTGGGCTACGGGGGTTTCTCTTACCTGCTCCATGCTGTCGAACCCGAGCATTTCCCGACCGGCCTGATTGAGGTACGAGTTTCGGCCATCGAGTTCCAGCACCGACATCAGTTCCACGCTATTATCCACCAGAGTGAGTAATTTTTGCTGCTCTTCCCGTAGGTTTTTTTCCGTGGTAATGTCCTGCATTATTAAAAAAAAGCAGTCCTTGTTTCCATCTTCATCCAGCAGTAAAGTGGCGTGTAGCGATGCCCAAACGGTGTGTCCGTCTTTGTGGAGGTACCTCTTCTCGATCCCGAAAGTAGTTACTTCTCCTTCCAGAGCACGTTTCAGACTGGCGGCACTCATATCCACATCATCAGCATGGGTAATGTGCCGGAAGGAATCGTGGTGCAGCTCTTTTGGTGTATAGCCCAGAATTTTACCAAAAGCATCATTGACCTGAATCAGGATTCCGTCCAGACTCGCAATAGCCACACCCAGATCGGCATTGTCAAAGCCTGCCTGATAGCGTCGCTTGATGTGAAGGAGCGCTTTTTCCCTGCGCTTTTCCTCCGTGATGTCCATAATGGTTCCGGCAAATCGAATCGGTATGCCTTCGGGCGAAAAAAAAGCCCTGCCCCGGCTTCTCACCCATTTGATCTTACCCGACCTCGCATCTATAATCCGATGTTCCGAAACATATGTACCTCCCTGACGGGGATCCAGGGCTTGCTGAACCCGGTCCCACATGGCTTCGCGGTCTTCGGCATAGACGTATTCCATGGTTTGTAGCGAATCCTTCTCACTCAGACTTGCTACTCCGAAAATTTCCCGGCAGCGATCATCCCATACTTCTTCGCCCGTTGCCGGGTTGTACGTCCAGGTACCCAGTTCGGCGGCTTCCAGGGCTATGCGCATCCAGCTTTCACTCTCTTCGCGGGCTTTTTCAAGTCGGATGCGTTCGGAAATATCGGAGATGGAACCAATCATCCGGATTGGCCTGCCATTGGATTCGACGGTATACCCACGGTCCTGTACATACGCGTAAGTACCATCAGCGCGTCTGAATCGGTATTCTTCCTGCCACTCCTGGTCGCTTCGGGCAATAGCCTTTTCCAGGCTGGCGTTCACACGATCTATATCATCGGGGTGTACCAGGCGGTGCCATGCCTCCATGCTGGGCGTGATTTCGCCGGTGTTATAGCCAAACATTTTTTGAAAGCCCTCATTCCACCAGATATGATCTGAGAGTATATCCCAATCCCAAAATGCATCCTGCGTAGTTTTAGAAAGAATACGAAATCGGATGCTCTCAGTTTGTTGGGTGTCAGACAAGGGTTTTTCGTTTATCATGTAATACAGGCATAGAGAAGATCAACGGGTGATCCCAGGGTTTTTATTGAGTCATTTACACTAATAATGTGGCTTTTATGTACTTTAAGTGCCTTATCCTGATTATTCGAACCATTTGAAAATTACGTCGAATAAACGGATAATTAAACATTTTACAAAAGAAATACAAGTTTACGAAAACTAGTAATTCTGACGGGCTTTCTTAGGTGTCTCGCAAAGCGGTAAGGAGTTTGACCCCCGCCGAGAAAAAAATCAACCCCAGAATTCCGACAACAATCAGGGTTTTAAAACTGTCAGAGTCTGAGTCAATGATTTGAACCGCGGTATAGATCAATCCGGCTAGTCCAAGGAGTGTAAGAATGATACCGAAAATTTGTTTTGAGCTTGTCATGATCGTTGCTGGGATTGGGAATAATTTGAAACACCTACAAAATTGCATTCCTGTTCCAGTTTAGAAGCCTGTTTTTTTAATCAATTGTCTGATAGTAAGTTAATTAAAATATTGTTTTTTTTTAACGACTACATGAAGATTTTACGCTGGGGTATAATATCTACACTCTATTCTCATACAGAGCCGTACAGATACTGGCATTCCCCGTGTGGGGATTGAGGGCTTTATTGATCGTTTGCCCTGAAAATCATTGCTTCCGGTATAGAGGGGTTTTTGCCTTTCTTTCGTCAGAAACTCCGCACTGGCACATAGATTTATATTTTCTTCGTTTTGAGATATACAGCAAATCTTCAATGACCAATCCGGCCTCGGGAGAGGCGGAGTCAACAATTGATTACTTTTGTGTGTCTAACAATAAAGGATAAATATCTTTCACTACCGGCTGATATGAAGCAACTGATTTTCCTATTTTTACTCATCTCACATTGTTGTTTTTCGCAGGAGTCTTTCTTTCGGTATAACCTGGTTGGTTACTTACCCAACGAGTCCAAAAGCGCCCTTTTCGTTTCCAAAAAACCGCTCACCCGGCTCGTAGTTCTGGTGAAGGCGCTGGAAAATAAAGAGGTTCACCTCATTTCACCAAGGCCTGCTTCCCAAACCTGGGAGCCCTTCGGATACTACTACGATCTGGATTTTTCAAAAATCACCGAGCCCGGTGCGTACTACCTCAAAACCACCGACGGGGCGGTTCGGTCCAAAGAGTTTATGATTGGAAATTACCCGACCTACCAGGAAGATATCCTGTATTTTATGCGTACGCAGCGTTGCGGCTACAATCCCTACCTCGATAAAGAGTGCCATCAGCTGGACGGCCGTACATTTTTTGGCCCCCTGCCAGATTCCTCCTACCTCGACGCCCGTGGCGGTTGGCACGACGCCGGTGATCAGCTCAAATACCTCATTACGGGTAGTAACGCCACGGCCCGCATGCTGCTGGCCTACGAGTGGGCTCCCGACAAATTTGGTGATAAAGTAAATGCATTGGGCAAGCCGGGGGCCAACGGGGTGCCCGATGTGCTCGATGAGGCACGTTGGGGCCTCGACTGGATTCATAATCTGCATCCGGCTCCCGGACAGCTTTACCATCAGGTGGCCGACGACCGCGACCACCGGGGCTTTAAGCTACCCCACCAGGACAATGCCGACTATGGCTGGGGACCCAACAGCCAACGTCCCGTATACTTTGCCACCGGCAAGCCACAAGGAGCGGGCAAGTACCAGAGCGAAGCTACCGGCATAGCCAATATTGCCGGGCGCTCGGCCGCCGCCATGGCGCTGGGGTACCGGCATTTTTTCAAGCTCGATAAGGAATACGCCAAAAAATGCCTGAAAGCCGCCGAAGACCTGTACCGGATGGGCAAAGAGAAGGAAGGGTATCAGCAGGGCAACAGCTACGGCGCGCCCTACCGCTACATGGAAGATACCTGGGCCGATGATATGGAATGGGCCGCCGCCGAACTGTACAAGGCCACCAAAGGAAAGAAATACCTCAACGACGCCATCAGTTACGCGAGGCAGGCCAATACCACTTCCTGGATGGAAATGGATACCGCCGCGCACTACCAGATGTACCCCTACAACAACCTGGGCCACTACGTACTGTGGGAGGCAGGGCCGGGCCGGTTCAAGAAGGAACTGGCTGACTACTACAGGCACAACCTGTTGCGGATTCAGAAAAAGGCGGAGCTGAACCCCTACGGCGTGGGCCATCTGTTTATCTGGTGTTCCAACAATCTGGCCGTAGCGGTGGTAACGCAGGCGCACCTGTACGAGCGCATGACGGGCGACACGCAGTTTCGCCCGTTGATGCTGGCGCACCGCGACTGGCTACTGGGGCGTAATCCGTGGGGCACGAGTATGTTTACGGGCCTACCCGACAAAGGCGATACGCCCGTGGATGTGCACATGCCCTTCTGGCGGCTGCAAAAAAAGCAGATACCGGGCAGCCTGGTAGATGGCCCGCTCTGGGAGAGTATTCACGGCAAAATGCTGGGGATCAAACTGAGCCAGCCCGATGAATACGCGGCTTTTCAACCTCCCCATGTCAAGTACCATGACGACTGGGCCGACTACTCCACCAACGAACCAACCATGGATGGCTCGGCGGATGCGATTTTTATGATGGCACTGTTTAGCAGAACGCCGGAGAAGAATAAGGAGTAGAGGGTGAAGGGTTAATGGTTAAAGGGTTGAGGATGAGTGGTGGAGAGTTTAGAGTTGAAGGTTTAAAGAGGCCAGGCGTTGTCTCTTTTACCGTTGGGCGGCGGGCAGCATGTTACGGATGGCCGCTATTTTCCATTTCCCTTTTTGTTGAACAACAATAAAAGTACTCCACATCTCCCGGGCCGAACCATCGCTGTTCTGAATCACGTAGCGCGCATCGGCAATGGCGCTGCCGGGGGTCAGAAAACGTACCTTTTGCACGGTCAGCGTGCGGGTACCCGGACTAGTGGCCGAGCTACGGACCATGCCCGCCATGGAGCCTTTGATGCCATCACGCCACTCACCGGTAGATACCAGTTGGTCTATGTCGGGGGTCAGGATACTTTTGAGCAGTACCGTATCCTGCGTTTCGCGGGCCTGCGCGTACTGGTCTACCAGGGCAACGATGGCTTGCTGCTGTTTGGCATTCTGGCCGTAGGTACTTGTTACGGCCGCTATGGCTACGAGGAATAGAAGAAGTAGTTTGTGCATGGCTTTATAACTGTTGTCCCAATGCAGAAGCAATTTGGACTCAACTTCTCACTGAATTCATAAAAATAAAAAGGCTAGTCGCTCTTTACCCTACATCAAACCAGCCAGTCAATAATAGCTGGTCCCCAGTATATTTTGGTAAAATAGTAGGTACCTACCAGCAGAAAGGTAATGACCAGCAGGAGCACCAACGTGGTGGCTACGTTCAGAAGGGGAGATATCCGAAAGCTGCGCGCCCGGATGAATACCTCGGCTACCAGCAGGTTGGGGATGTAAAAGAAAAAGGCCATGATCTGATCGAACGGACCGGTAAAGTTATCGCCGTGGCCGTAGGCGTCGGTCAGCATGATCCAGAAGCCGTAGTCCATGCGGTAGAGCCACGAGCCAATGGCCAGGGCATACAGCCGCAGCGCCCAGGCTCGGTGTAGATCTATATGCCGGGCCACCGCGTGGCGGTAGGTTTGCACGGCCGCCAGCAGCATCAGTACGCCATACAACCCAAAACCGATGTCCATGACGGTGCCCCCAATGGTACCTTTCACCACGATAAATGTAAGCCCTCCCACCGCCGCCAGCAGGCAGGAAAGTACGTACACCCGTCCCACCCAGCGGTGAAAAGCCGGCCACCGCTCCCGGATAGATCCGATCAGCTGAATACTTCCCAGCATCAGAATAATGCCCCCCATGGCAAAGTGCAGACCAATGCCCGAAGTAGCCACCGCCGAATCGCGCTGATACAGTCCGGGCAGGATGTTGTTCCAGCGATCAAGATTACCCTCGTACAGAGCAGCCGCGTAGAAGGCCAGAATGTACAAACCAAACAGCCCGGCGCTGATCCAGACAGTACTGACCAGCAGCACGCCGGTACCCCGCAGGGCGCGTTGGGTAGCTTTTTCCAGGCTGCTTATCTGCTGTTTCCCGGGAGGGAAGGTGGTGTTGAGCATTGGGAGTTGGGTAGTTTTTCGGGTAAAAGGCAATGAAGGGGCAATTTTAATAATTTTATCGGGGAAGATGGGTACGCTTTGTCTATTTTGTGCGTTGGTTTGGGTGTCCTCAATGGTCAGCGGGCTTAGGAAGGCAGGTCTTCATTCATTTCTGATTTCAAGTCAATACCTGTTTTATATGCGATTTGCACCTTTCTATCTGGCATTAGTAGTTGGCTTTGTGGCCTGTAAGGAGCCTGAACTGAACATTCAATCTTTTTGGGATTGCCATCATTCCCGCAGCCTTGATACATCAGCCATTTCCGGGAAGCTCATCGGTTCGTGGCTTTGGAGTAGACAGTCGTGCTTTACGACAGGAAAAACAATAAAAGCCGATAAGAATATAAAGGTAGTATTTAACGCCAACCGCAGGTTTAAGGTATACGAGAATACCACCGAAATGACATCTGGAACCTGGGGATTAAAATCTTCTGACAGCGGGACCTGGGAACTCGAATTATCGTCTGGGAGTAGGTACCTGAATGGACGTATTTTGCTTTGTGATAATCATGTGTTGTTTAATAACAGTTACATAGACGGTTGTGATAACGCATTTACCAAAATGGAATGACGGGCAGCCTGTACCCCTTTAATTGGATTGGGAGTAGGAAAGTGGTTCGTCGTTCTCAAATAATCAGGAAATTTTCATTGGAGTATATTACAAAAGGGGCCCCACCAAAGCAGAGCCCCTTTTACATTTACAAAACAGAAGCTTACTCCGCTCCCGGATTCAAAATAGTATCAATCCGCACCAATGCATCCTGCACATGGTACTTCGACAGATCATCCCGGAAGCGGCTTTGCGAAGCCTTCAACTGCTGTTGCAGCTTCACCAATTCGCCCCGGGCAATGGAGCGGATGTCGGATTGGCTGATGTTGACCGGTGTGCCAAAGCGGCTCACCGTGGGCTTTTCGTTCAGCAGGTAGTTCATGCGGTCGAGGTAGGCCTTTTGCAGGTTGCGGCGGTAGATGTCAATGGTCGAGCCGTTTTTTGTCTCGCTCCAAATGCCATTTTGCAGCTGCCGCACCATGTCCAGGGCGTTGTAGTTTACCTCATTCACTTCGTTTTCCATCAGACGGG
>CATMVR010000056.1 GCA_950075905.1 uncultured Persicitalea sp.
TCCAGTCCTTTGGCTTTCTGCTTTTTTGATTCTGGTTTTTCAATCAGCCGCTCGTAAGCCTGCCGGGGCGTGAAAATGTCTCCCTTTTTTGCTCCATTTTCTACCTCCTTCATTTTCTTCCAGAAATCGGGTGAATAATTCTGACTCCGACCAATATCATACATCTGCTCGCGGTCGAGGAGTAGCCCTCCCCTCTCCAACCGGTTCACCTGCTTATCCAGCCTCTGCCATTGCTGCTCTTCTGTGATCTCGGGTTTGTATCTAAATGATTGTTCAAAGTCCTTTTTGCTCTTGGTTAGCCAGGCCTCGTAGTTAAACTGGCGGCTACCGCTGTCGGGATGCAATGACCGGCTCATGGTCTTATCTCGGGCCGATACAATTACGTGGATGTGTGTCTGCTCACCCTCCTTTTTCTGTTTAGGTTGTACCTGTCCTGTCTGTACTTCCTCATCAAGCCCAGAGTACTGCCGATTTTTATGAACGGTAGCATACCAAACCACATCATTTCCTTCCACTTCTACGAGATGCTTACTTTTGAAGTTTTGGGCGTAGTTGTCCATGACCTGACGGGTGTAGGATTTCAGTTTTTCCTCATCCCCTTCCAAGTGTCGAAGTTCCTCACGGCTCGGGGAGATCACTAGCGAATGAAAGTGCGGCTTATTCTTTCGCAAGCCTTTTACATTGGCATCAATATGTTCCTGCACTTCCTGGCTGTCAATACCCTCGCGTTTCTGGTCGAAGAAGATTGAACGTTGGGGGTCTCGGTCTTCCCTCGCCTCATGTTCAAGGTAGTTGACGAGTGCCTGGGAAGTACCGGTATTTGTGTAGATGCCGCCTTTGCTGGCAGGCAAAACGCGAATGACCATTAGCTATGATATTTAAATATTGATATTTTGAAATACTGGAATAATAAAATCACAGTGTTCTATCACATCAGTATTTCATTATTAATTCATCATAGCGTTCCTGGTACCGCTTACTGGCCCACTCCTGTAGTTCAGCCAATTTATCGGGCGTGTCGCGGTGTTGGTGGAAAAGCAGGTTCAGCACCAGGTCACTCGTCAAGTAGGAGTACAAACTCATGTCCCGGATGAATCCCAGGTCAGTACTATGGGTTGGTGTTTGGGAAATTGGCGTCTGGTCAAGTCGTTGATCTACCTTTTCGAGGTGCTGCCGGACGGGCTCCATATACCACTTTTCGTGGCTCTGTAGGTAGGTGATAATTCGCTCGGTAGTGCGGATGACGGTTTCCTTCAATGGATTCTTATCGTCCTCCCGACTTGGGTCGTAATCCAGTTCAATGTAGTGAGCTACGGCTTTGCTCAGATATTCATTGAGCGTTACTTTAGAAGGTTTATTAGGTCCCTTTTTACGGGCCCGTTTTTGGTTAATTTTTTCGACTTGCTTGCGGGCGCGCTTGGCTACCTCGGCATCAATCTTCACGGTTTCTCTCTCCATCTCAAAATCAAGCAATTGAATATTAGCGTGTACAAGTGAAAATATTCAAGTTCCTCACATAAAGGCAGTTGAAATTCAGCCGTACACTTTTACTTCTCTTTAATTCATTTAACTATCTATCTATCAATAAATTATGAACTGCTATCTTGCTATCCGCAAAAATTAGCCATCCCCTCCCCTAGTTCTTACTTTCGAGCCGCTAAAATAATTAACGGCCGTAATTCCACAAAACAAAAAATAGTCTGGTTACTAATTTTGAAAACACATACTAGTAACCAGACCAAAAAAGGGTTTTTATTTCAAAATATCATAATCTTATAATCACAATATTTCAAAATCATAGTAATTCATTTTATAGCTTCCACCTCCCCAGCGATGGCAATCATCTTTCTAAACTCCTCAGCAGGTATATGAGTCCATTGGGGATGTCTGAAAGCTTTTCCATCGGCAAAATCGAATTTCACTAAATCCGTAGTCTGATCAAGACGACCAGGCCGATACTGTTCAATGTAAATCATCTTTTGAGCTTCCACCTTGTACCGTTTCACTACCTCATTTGCGATCAACTCAGCGGCATTAGTTACACTCATTCCTACATTTATATCAGTCGCTACCACTATGCTGGACCGTCGATAGATAGTAATCAGGCAGGCGCTTGGGTACCGGTTTGGGGCAATGAATTCAAGGGTATACTGTTCCATATAGTTAAAGATGTTGCCTTGCCGTCTAAGAATGATTATTAGACGGCAAGGCATTTCAACTACTATTCGGTTTGATAGCTGATATTTTGAATGAAGTTGGCGGCTCGCTGTGCCTTTTGGGCCGCCTCGAAGAAAAAGCGTTTGTCATCCCGTAGCCGCTCCAGCCAACCCGCAATATAGGCCGCGCTGTTCTCAATGGTTTTCGCGCTAATGCCACTGATCCCACACAGGTAAGCAGCTCCCAATTCGGCGGTTAGTTCTTCCTTGGTGTACGTCTGACTACCAAAGGGCGCAATTCCCGTAATCTCTGGACGGTTTAACCGGCTGCTGTGTCCGGTCGAGTGGACCAATTCATGAAACAGGACACTGTAATAATCCTCGGGTGATTTGAAGTTTTGGGCAGGTGCCATGTTTACCAAGTCAAGCGCGGGCGAGTAGTAGCAGCGGCTAACGTCATTACTCACTAAGCGGGGACAATTGGGCATTTGGTCGAGAATACGCTCACAGGCTTCAACTACCTTGGGGCGGGTTTGCTCCTTGGGCTCCTGAATTTCGACGGACAAGGTCGTATCCTCAATGTTGAACACACGGTAATAGCGCAAAATGAGCCGATTCTTTTCGCTCTTGTCCCCTTCTTTCTCGGGTTTAAGCGGCTTCCAGAAAACAACAGGCAAACTGACGGCACCTTTTTTCACCTTTCCCCCTAGCTCTACTACCTGATTGAAGGTTAGAAACATAGGCGTACTGTAAGGAGTGAGGGCCAACAAAAAAGCGTTCACCCCGCTGTAAGGTCGCTTGGTGGCGTAGTTATGGGGGATGCTGTATTGCTGCCCGTCCACTACTGCCACTTTCCAGGGCTTGCGCCATGGAATCACGCCGTTTTCCAACTTCTTCACGATTTGACCGTTAATAAATCCATAAATGTCAAATACTTCTTTCTGCTGCGCTTTCATCGTACTGTCGTTTAGTGTTTTATGACAATACTAAGATACTCAATATATCAATATTTTAAAATATTGATATATTGAAATAATATACAACTGGAACTTTTGTTCCCTTCAATTCCTGATTGCGAAGAAGTAGTGGATTAGACTTGGAAGAGATCTATGAGCAAATTATTTTGATATTATGAACTACCCAAACATTGATATTTCAAAATATCAATAAATCAAAATACTGAACAACTCACGAAAAGAAGCTGATTCAGACCATCAGCTCACAGCGCCTCCACCAGGCTCATAAACTCTTCCAGGGTATGGGAGCCATTTAAGGAATTCTTTTCAAAAACCATAAAGTACTTGAACTGCTGACCAGCATTGGTAGACCAGGAATTACCTAGCCTGATCTTGGCGGCACTGTTGGAGTTATCGAGGTGGTCGCCCTTGGTTTCCAGTAGAATCAAATTGCCTGATCGGGTCAGGAGAATGAAGTCGGGGTAATGATTGGATTTGAAGCCGTTAATCGAAAATCCTTTTCCGCGTTCCAGATTGCGGTGCCAGAACACGATGTTTTCCAGGCCGGCAATGCCCAGAATCACCCGATGTTCGAAGGCATTGAGGGTACCTTCGCGCTCGTACAGCGACTTGGTGATGAGCGGGCCTTCGTGGCCGGGAACGATCGTAGCCGGGAATTTCCAGGCGGGCTGCATGAAAACCTCGCCCGTTTGGAGCCAACGAACAAAGTTCTTCTCGGCGTACAGTTCCAGGAAGCCTTGAATTTTTTCTTTCAGTACCAGCCCAAACCGCCGCTCATTTCTGAGAATTTCGTCAAACTCAGTGACGCTCAAATCTTCCAAAACCCGGCCCAGGTACTTGGTTACGTCGGGTTCGGAGATAGGGGAGAGGTCGCCCAGGTGTTGGCGCAACAGGTGGGAAATGTCTTTGATCTGACTACTGCGGGGTTTGGATAGAATGTGTTGCAAAAGCACATCGCGGTCGCTGCCTTTTCGGATTTTAGAAACCGAGGGACTATAACTTTCGCCACTCTGACCCACTTCGATGTCAATTTGGAACACTTCGGCCAACAGGGCCTGAAAGTTTACCTTGGTATCATTGCCCGTCAGCTTGAAATCCTTCAAAAGGCCGTTGCGCGTCACTTCCACGCTACCGCCCAGCGAAGCCAATAGGCCACCTTCGGGTATTTTCTGGAAAAATCGGGGTAAAATCCATTCGGAAGCTACCGCTACAAAACCGCTGCGCATGGGGTAACTCGTTACTTTGTCGGCCATGTCTTTAAAAATAGGGTCATCAGGACTGTTTGCCAATTGCGCCATTTGCGCTTCGGTCTTGCGTGATTCTTCCTCTGCCAGATTCGTAATATCATCCAGAACGGTTCCGGCCAGGGTACCTTGCGGTGGAGTGCTGTTGCCGGAAGGATCAAATGATATCTTGCCCAGGTCTATTTCATCCCCGGTATTCTCGCCTTTCCGGTCAAAGAGCGAATACTGCGGTTGCTCGTCCGCCCAGGCCGACACAGGAAGCTCGTCGGCTTTGTTTTCGGCGCGGTAATCTTTCTCGCTGAAACCTGCCGCCTGCAAGCCATGAATGATGTTTTGCAGGGTGTTTTCGAATTTTAGCGAAGCCGTTAGTACGTACGACATGTTCAGCATCTTGTGCTGATGCGACGTGACGTAAGGCTGCCGTAGCACCCGCCCCACGATTTGCTCCACATCCACCGCCGAGGAGCGGTCGGCCAGCGAGGCCAGCACGTAGGCAAAGGGACAGTCCCAGCCTTCTTTCAGGGCATTGACCGTAATTATGTACCGCACCGGGCACTTGGGCGACAGCAGATCTACCCCTTTCAGCTCGTTGATGGTGGCGGTTTTGATTTTGATTTGTTCCTCTTTAATTCCCGCCTTGACCAGTAGTGCTTTTAGCTTCTCGAAAGTGGTGTTTTCTTCGCCCGTGCGGGGCTGCGCCTGAAACAGCACAATGGGCCGGATGTACTTGCCGCCCGCCTTTTGCTCGGCCATAGCCATTTGTTCCAGGTTGCGCTGTAGGTGCAGGGCGCTGTCGATGACTTCGGTTTTCTCACGGTGATTGTAGGCAATGATGGGCAGTTTGACCATGTGCTCTCTTTTGAGCTTGATGGCCGACACCATGCTCACGATGTTGGCGTTCTCTTTGGGCGTGGCCGTCAGATCCAGTACACAGCGGGGGTTGAGGGCTTTGAGCATATCTACGCTCAGGTCGCTCTCGGCATTATGGCTTTCGTCCACCACCACCACCGGACTCAAACTCCTGATGACGTTGATGAGGGCCGACTCGTCGGTATCGCCCAGCACGTGGCTACGATCGGTGAGTAAGTCCACAAAGGGAGCCAACTGACCATTTTCCTGATACACCTTGCGGTCGTCTTTGTTCCGCGCCCGTAGACTGGCGAAGCTCATCACAAAAATACTGAGCTGCTCCTGCACCACCCCGGGATTGAAGTTGGCTCCCTGCAAGAGGCGGTCCTTATCGTATACATCCACGCGGTGATTGAAGAGCGTGTTGAGCTTCTGCCGATAGGGGTGATTGGGATCGCTGAGGTTCTTTACCGTTTGTTCCAGCAGATTGCTCCAAGGTACCAGCCACACTACGGCTTTGGGTTCGTCCGGCGACAATCGTTGCTGAGGTAGCCGGTCGAAGATCACTTTCAGCGCGTTGCAGGCGATGAAGGTCTTGCCTCCGGCGGTAGGTACTTTCACGCATAGGTGTATTGCCCCCGGAATGGTTTTGGGGTAGGGCCGCATTCCCTTGCGCGTGATGGCATTGTAGGGCCCCAGCCGATCTTCCCAGTAGGTGTTGAAGGACGTGGCCGGATCACCCTGTTTGGCCAGGTAGTCGAAGTAGGTGCGGAGATCGTTGAGAACATCCTGTTGGTAGCTTTTTAACTCCATCGGCTCAGAAGCGGGTTATGTCCCTTGGTATTTTCTTAAAAATGATATTTCGGGCGAGCATGAATTCCTCGGGCAACAGACAGTTGTCGGCGTAGAAGACGTATTGATCGGCTTTGACCTGCACGGTGGCCAGGAAATCGTAATTCAGTTCGGTCAGGTTGTCCGGCTCGTAGAAAAAGTAGTAAGCGCACTCGTCCTTTTTGCCCAAATAATAGCTTCCTTCCTGCTGGGTAGGGTCATAGGTACTGCGGGTTTCGGAAAACCAAACGTACTCCCGGATACGCTCAACGCCTACGGTTTCGTTCAGGTGGTCGTATTCGTCGAAGAGGGGCAAACCTAACGTATAATAGTCGAAACTTCCGCCTGTGCCTTCCACTGCTTTGCTGCCTTCCCCGTAGCCTTTAATGACTCGCTTGACGCGCTCGGCGGTGATGGTTTCGGCATAGTCTTCCATTTCAATCAGGATTACTTTGCGGTTGCCGTCGTCCTGTTTGTTTAGGTTAAAGACGGCGTGGGCGGTGGTACCTGATCCGGCGAAGGAGTCTAAGATAATGTCGTTTGTATTTGAACCTAGCTGTAAAATTCTCTCAATTAGAGTAGATGGTTTTGGTGTATCAAAATGGTTTGCTTTGTCATCTCCTTGAAAAATCGCCTTAAATTCTTTTTTGGCAGCATCAGTGTGTCCAGCAAATTCATAGGGCCACCAGCTTTGAGGTACTATACCATCAGCATTCTTTAATTGATTTTTATATCTTTTGAAAGCGGGTACCTTTCCTTTTCCATCTTTACCCCAGTATATCAGATTTTCGTCTAAATGCCTCTGGTTCTCCTCTCTTGAATATGCCCAGACTCTGGTTTTCTTAGGCCATATTTCTAAACCTGTATTTGGGTTTGTAACTGGGTAGTATAGATTGGGTCTTTCGTCTGCGCTCTTGTTACAGGTATAATCGCTTGAACGAAAAATACCTTTTTCATCCTCAAACTTGTATTGCTTGTCATTCTCTTCATTTCTTGGCAAAAGGTTCCGATTCCAATTTGACGACTTCTGATAAAGCAATACATACTCATGCATTGGTGCAACGGTCTTATGATCATTTGCAACCGTATACTTTTTTTGCCATAAAATATTGATTATAAAATTATTGTATCCAAAGATCTCATCACAAACTAGCTTCAAATTTGATTGCTCATTATCGTCAATCGAAATAAATATAGCCCCATTATCTGCCAGCAGCTTGTGTAGTAGCTTCAATCGAGGGTACATCATGCAGAGCCACTTATCATGGCGGCTGAGGTCTTCGCCTTCTTTGCCCACCACGGTGGCCAGCCATTTTTTTATTTTGGGGTCGTTGACGTTATCGTTGTACACCCAGCCTTCATTACCGGTGTTGTAGGGCGGGTCTATGTAGATGCACTTTACCCGGCCTTCGTATTCGGGCAATAGGGCTTTGAGTGCTTCCAGGTTGTCCCCGTGTATTATCTTATTGCCGCTACGGGTAGGTGAGGGGGTACCTCCTTCGGCGGCGGTAAAGCCATATTCGTGATTCAGTACCCGGTAGGGTATATCAAGATGGTGATTGACCACTTTGTCTTTTCCAATCCAGTGGAGGGTGGGCATAGAGAAATTTTAATAGTATTTTATTGTCTCAATGTTTCAAAATATCAAACTATTGAGATAATGATAATTTAGTATATCAATATATTTACTCATTTATTTGCCAATATCCTGCCTTCGTGGAGCCGATTCGCTGCAAGATACCTTCTTCTTTCATTTGGCTAAGCTGATATTCCACGCCACGCCGGGTCAGGCCGGTTGCCTTTCTCATTTCCTGAATTCTTGCTTTGGGATTTACTCGAATTAAGTTAATGATACGCTCTCTTGCGCTTTCTTCCACAGTTTCTTCCACAGTTTCTTCCACAGTCTTCACCACAGTGCGAGCAGATCGCCACAGCGTTACCGTAAACATGCCTTCGGTGCGGAATTCAGGAGCGGGCAGGTTAGCCTCACTCATGAGGTCGTTCATGCGCATGATACCCGAACCGATTTGTTCCACAAGGTGCATCCGGGAAAAAAGCCCAAAAATTAACGGATTACGGGAAAGACTGCTTTGCCCAAAATCTTTGATACGAATACCGCTGACCAGTCCCCCGGGATTTCTGATTTCGACCCGATCGGTAAAGACCTCGACGGTCGTCACTGCACCTTTTTCGTAATAGTCGCGGTGGGACAGACTGTTGATGATCGCTTCCTTGAAAACTATCTCCGGAATTTCCCAGATTTCTTTCCGGGGTTTGGAGCCCTGTCCCTCGATATCATAGCCGACGTTTACTTTGCCCCGTAACCACTGCATGGTCCGAAGGTACTGCTCGTGCAGGCAGCCACCAAAAGGTTGGTCGTCGATGATGTACCGCTTATCCGTACCCTGAAAGGCCACACAGCGGACGATGGCTTTCTCTACGTACGCCTGTGGATCTTTGCCAAAGAACAAGACCGCTCCATTCTTTATTTTTTTCTCCGGGGTATACAGTCTCAGATTTTGGAATAGCTGCTCCTGCGGCACGGTCCGGCTTAGACGGGCTTCTGCTAAAAATTCCGCCAGAAAAGCTTCATTAAGTTCGGTAGCCGGATCAAAATCCGGGCAGGGCGTTTCGTCGAAATAAATCCTTTCGGCTTGCTGGAAAAAATCACGCATTTGCTCGGCAGTCGTCAGCTTTTGGGTATTGGGTCCCTGCCGCACGTAAATCGCACCGGACAACACATAAGGTTTGTTGGGCCCGGAAGGTACCTCAATTACGCCAACGGTCTTACCATCCACCTCAACCACCGAAAGTTCACAGCGTAGGGGCGGGGAAATGTCGCCCAGGCTATTCTGAATAGCCGACCGCTTGGCATTGTCAAGCTGTACACCCCGAATCTGATTATGGTCATCCACACCGATCAGCAGAATGCCGCCGGCAGCATTGGCAAATGCGCATACCTCTTCTGTTAGCTCCCGCACCTTGGAGGGTACCGAAACCTTGAACTCAGCATTGTAGTCTTCGCCGCCCGCGGCCAATAACCGGATTGATTCAGGAGTAAGCATGAATTTTGGTCTGTAAAGCTAGTATTTCTTTTTCGTGAAATCAATAGTTTGATATTTTAAAATTATATAATATCAAAACATAATTATTTTATAATTTTAAAATATTATACTTTTCATTTGAATTTCTCGATTGATACATTTTCAGGTCGGGGCCGGGCATAAATAGTATTACGACCCATTTCTGATTTGATGGGGAAATTATTCAAGAAACCCTCGACCTCGCGGTTCTGATAGGGGTGATCACGAAGGATTTCCACCGGATCTACAAAGATAATGTTGTAGCGAAGCTGAGTAACATTGCCTGCCCGGTCGCGCTGGGGGTTTAGCAAATGTTCCTGTTCGTTAGCATATTCCCCGGATTCCAGGCGGTATTTATAGTTGACAGTAACGTAAAAATGCAGCCGGCTATAATTGGAAAGGGCGAGCTCATAATCGGTGATGTTGTCCAGTATGGTATGCCAGGTACTTATTTCTTTCTGGTTTCGGTGAATCGTCTCCATGGCCTCCCTGCGCTTCGGTTGTGTCATGCCATCAATCTTATCTTCCAGATCCTGACTTTTTACCGCTAAATTTTCAAGGTAAGCCCTGATCTGCTCGATCTTCTGGTCTAAGGGCATGTCCTTATCTTTGAGCAGCCAATAACGGTGTTTTCGGTAGAAAGTGATCCGAGCGGCAGGACGCCCGAGGTTGACGAGCTTTATGGTGCGACAATCAAAATCTTTAATGCTGCTAAAAAGGGGTTCATGAGCTGCATCAACGAAGTAGAGGACGCCCGTGGCGTTCCAGTCGCCCTCAATATCCCACACGTTACGGTCGGGGTAGAGTTTAGGGACATCATCCATCAGCTGAGTGAGTTCGCCGAGGAGCCGGGCGTAAACGTGCGGTTCATACTGTTTGCGTTTGGCATGAGAAGGTTGGTCTTCCATATACTTTCCTATTATGTTTAGTATTTGGTATGTTTCCCTTTAAGGGAAATTCATTAAAAATATACTCAACCCTTTTTTGATTTTTCTTTCTCTTCGTCTTCTCAAGCCTAAGTTATCCACACAAACTCAAAACAACCTTCAATGACCTATTAATCTTATTATTTTTTAAATTATAAAAATCATTTTTATTGACTGATAAGATTATTAAGATATTATAGAATTTCAGTTCGCCCATATGTGTCTGTTTGTAAGTGAGTTGCATGTGGATAACTTACCTATCCCTAACAGATAATAGTCCAAGCCTAACAGATGATAGTAATACCCTAACAGATGATAGTCGAAGCCTAACAGATGATAGTCCTATCCCTAACAGATGATAGTCGGAAGTCTAACAGATGATAGTCCTATCCCTAACAGATAATAGTAATCGGAGCACAAAATATGCCCCTAAAAGCCTACATATCAATAGTTATCCACATTCTCTCCTGACACTCTAAACAGCCTTACGAAGGGCTTATGATCTGCCGGTTCTAGACCAACCTTATGCGGAATACTAGGCTATCCCTAACAGATAATAGTGAATTATAGCAGTTTACTAGGGCAAAATGGACAAGAAATATAATAGAATGTCATATATGTTCTTGTATTTCAACCATTTATCAATAACATTAAAATTTTTGTTTGTTAGGGAAAAGTAACCTATTACCTTGCAATTACTATTATATGTTAGGGAATGGGTACACTATCGCAATCAAACCAGTCACTTCAACTCTCGAATAGCCAGCTATCGCTTATTTTCGAGAGTACCACCATTACAGCTCCGGTCGCAACAAATCCCGAAACGATCGTCCTTCGGGCACCGAACAATAAGAAAATCCTCATCCGTGAGCCGCTCAAATTGCTTACCAGTACAACCGACTTCGGTTTCTTCGAGCGACGATTGTATTGGCTGGTACTACGCGAGATTCGCAATATCCAGGCGATTGATAAGGTTAAGATCAAGCCATACGAAGAACTCAAATTCAGATTTCATTATTCGGAGATTATCAAGGGGCACCCAAACTCCAGCATTCAGTCCGCCATCGACCTCATTCAGAAGCGTACGATCAGTTGGGAGGACGAGAGCGGCAAACATTCTAACGTAGTCGTGTTTCCAATGGCCGAGTACTGGCCCCAAAAAGGCATCATCGAACTGACGATGTACCATGCGGCCATTCCGGTATTTCTGTTTCTAGGTAGCGGCTACGCACAGTATGGATATGAAGAAGCCCTCATCCTCAGCAGCAAATACGCGCAATTACTATTTGCCAATCTGGCCAAGTATCGGGGAACAGGTATATGGCGGGTAAGTTTGAAAAACCTCCGCCAGGCCGTTGGGGCCTTGGAAAAATCTTACGACAATTATTCAGCCCTGCGGCAGCGGGTAATTGACCTGTCGTTGGAGCAAATCAACGAACACACCAGCCTGGATGTCTCCTACGAACCCATGATGAAGGGGCGCGCCACGGTAGGCATAGAGTTCTCGATCAGGCCAAAAACTCCACCAGAAGAACTGGAAAAAGAGGAAAAGAAAGCAGAGATGAACCAGCGGCTCCAAGCCATGTTTCAATCGGATATTGCAGACCTGGTATCTTATGCTTCCAATCAGTTAAGCCAGTTTTACCCCTCCTTCTCCCAGCAACAGAAAAAGGCCATTCTTACTGAAACCCAAAAATTAAAGGATTTTCTGCGCGCCGATCTTTACGTGGATTACGGCTACGCGGATATTAACCCAGAGGCTTACGTTGCCCAGAGTGTGTTTAATTATAAAGGGAAAAACTGAGGATAGTGGTTGTTAAAGATTTTTTATTTGCAAATAGCAGCTGTCAACCAATTCATTCGAAAGAATAGAAGGGAAGAAAAAACGGTGTAATGCGCCGCGTTAGGGATAGTAGTGGAAAGCCCGGAGCGAGGTACGAGTGAGGACTTGGAACGGATAGCCCGACCCGTAGGGGAACGCCCAGAGGATTAGTTTAACGGTATCACAAAATTACTTAGAGGTGCTGAGTCCATTCCCTCACACTAAATAATCATGTCCCGAATTCTTATTTTGTGTCCCGATTTGTAATGCTAATTGCAGTTTTATTCAATTATTTATTTGGTTATTCAAATAAATAATTGAATAAAAAGGCTCAAAAGAGCCATAAATGGCTCTTTTGAGCCTTTTTATGACCCTACATTTCTGTCCTTTTATTTATTGAAAATTTTTCTTATTATTGGGCGCTCAGACGCCATAGATGAGGCTATGCTTACTTAAAAATAAGTATAGCCATGCCTCGTAAGAGCAGCAAACAAAAGCACTTGGACATCGCGGAAGTTATTGGATGCTACGGTGACGCACTAAAAAAATGGCGTTGGCTGGTATTTCCAATCATCGCATCTCTCGTTGGAAATTCAATGTTCAAAAAGGTGGCTGAGGGTTTGCTCAGTCATTTGTATCCTTAAAATGGGACTTGAGACCAAAAGGGCTGCTTTGCCCTATGAAACAAAAATACTGTCAGATTGGCCAACGGGTAAGTTGCCCAAGTATAACTGATTCACCAGTAGGTTTTGAATGTTTTCCTTCCAAGTAAGGAAAGCCTCCATAATGTGTTGACTATCATCCTGACCTCATCCATCGAGAACGGTGGCAATAGGTATTAGATGATTAAGTTCAATGAAGAGTTGAACCCAGGTGTTTGCCGATCTGGGTTTCCGCCGCTTCCGTCTCTGCCAGGCGTTCACACAGTCGCTTCACCTGCATGGCCGAGTACTTGCCACCCCTGGGGGCGCGGAACCCGTGCTCGTTGAGTTGGAGGGCGATCCGGCTGTAGTTGTGTCCCTCGGCCAAGAGGTGCCTCACCTGCGCCATCGCCTGGCGGCTATTGGTATTCCGCCGGGCAACCTGGCGGACGACTGCGGTTCCCATCCGGCTCGCCTCCCCGCTCCGGAAGGAGTCACTTCCCTTCCTCCACTCCCCGCTCTGCTTCACCTTCTGCACCAGGGCCACTTTTGTCCGGATACTCGTCAGTTCCCGCTCCCGGTCGGCGATGGCCATGAAAAGCGTCAGCGTGAACTTGTCGAGGTTGGGGATGTCACAGCTTTCCAGCCGCTCCTCCAGCTCGCGGTAGATCCACAGCGCCTGCCCGGTGTCGCGGCTGAGGCGGTCCACCTTGGCCACCACCAGCGTGGCCTTCCGCTGGCGGCAGAGTCCCAGGGCCGCCAGAAGCTGCTCGCGGTTCTTGATGTCCCTACCACTGCGGACGTCGGTGAACTCGGCGATGATGTTTCGTCCGCCGTAGAAATGGTTGATGTAGGTGCGCTGGGCCTCGAGGCCCAGTCCGCTGTCG